>DEQA01000193.1:4772-8953 GCA_002359075.1 Planococcaceae bacterium UBA3378 | reverse complement strand
GGTATTGCTGTTGACTTCGAAACAACTGGTGACTACCCTAAATACGGTAACAATGATGATCGTGTAGACCAAATAGCTGTAGACTTAGTTGAAACATTTATGACGAAGCTGCGCAAACATGCAACGTACCGTGACTCTCTAACAACGATGTCCATCTTAACAATCACTTCTAACGTTGTGTATGGTAAGAAAACGGGTAACACCCCTGATGGACGCCGTGCCGGTGAACCATTTGCTCCTGGTGCAAACCCTATGCACGGACGCGATACGAAAGGGGCATTAGCTTCATTAGCTTCTGTAGCTAAACTGCCATATGCCCATTCTTTAGATGGTATCTCTAATACCTTCTCAATGGTGCCAAAAGCATTAGGGAAGGATGAAGCAAGTCAAATAGCGAACTTAGCTGCTATTCTTGATGGATACGCAAGTAAAGAAGGTCACCACTTAAATATCAATGTATTTAACCGTGATACTTTATTAGACGCTATGGAGCATCCGGAAGAATATCCACAATTAACAGTTCGTGTATCTGGTTACGCCGTTAATTTCATTAAATTAACTCGTGAACAGCAAATCGATGTAATTAACCGTACGTTCCACGGAAGTATGTAATATAAGGAAAGCTAAACGTACCGGAGTGCTATAGACGCAAGGCCCGTCGACTAAACATAAAGAGCGATCCAATGTTGTAAGGAGATGGGCGACGTCTACTAGGTGCTTTAGCTGTACAAAGATCAAATTCGAATGACAGTGCTGTTATTCCTTTTGGTCTTTTATTTTACTGGAGATCAGTTTTTCCAAGTTGTATGGATAGACGCTGGGAGGAGGCTTTGAATATGCAAGGCAATATTCATTCTATTGAAACATGTGGCACGGTTGATGGACCGGGAATTAGATATATTGTATTTACACAAGGCTGCCTGCTTCGCTGCCAATATTGCCATAATGCAGATACATGGGAAATCGGCACAGGTACGATCATGACGGTGGATGAAATCGTTCAAGATCTTGAGAGCTACCGTCCGTTTATGGAAGCATCAGGTGGCGGGATTACGGTTAGCGGCGGAGAACCTTTATTGCAAATGCCATTTGTAACAGAGCTATTCAAGGCATGTAAAGCAAAAGGTATTCATACAGCAATTGATTCTTCAGGCGGGAATTTCTCCGAACGCCCTGAATATATAAGTCAATTAGATGAATTGCTACAGTATACAGACCTTATTTTACTCGATCTAAAGCATATCGATCGTGAACAGCATAAACGCCTCACAGGAAAATACAATGATCATATCCTGAAATTGGCACAGTATTTATCGGATAAAAAAATACCTGTTTGGGTTCGTCACGTCCTTGTACCTGGCATTACTGATTTTGATGAAGAGCTAGATGAGTTAGGTGAATTTATCGGCACGCTACACAATGTAGAGAAAGTTGAAGTGCTGCCTTACCATAAACTAGGTGAATATAAATGGGAAGCACTGAACTTGAAGTATCCTTTAGAAGGTACAGAACCACCAACAGAGGAACGTGTAGAAAACGCATATGAAAGATTAACTCGGCATTTGAAATAAACTGTCGAATTTCGTGGAATGATATAAATTATTGTCCGGGAAATATAAAATACAATCTTGCTTCACAAGCATTTTTATAATCATGCTAAATAATTTGCTATGCACTTTTTTAATAAGACTTAAGCACTGCAAACTTTAATTTGGCGGGATTTTGAGGATTACCGTTCTCTGTCTTGCCAACAGCCATTCATTAAGAACCAAAACCTAGGTGTACCAAGGTTTGGTTCTTTTTCTATTAAGCTGCTTTTAAGATGAGGCTTGCGTTCTTCTAAACGTATTTCGCTTTGATTCATCCTTGTAAAATCACTTTTATATTTCAATTTATGTATAATTATTGAAAATATGAAACTATTTATCTTTAAGTTGCGTATAATAGAAGAGTAAACATATGTTTTACGAAAAAGAGATAGGGGGATGAAGAATGGTAACTTTTAAAAAGGCGGGGGTATTGCTATCCACAACAGCACTAACTGTCGGGTTATTAGCACCGATGGCAAGCGCTTCAACGTTAGGAAATGAGCGTACAGAGACATTGCCGATTCAAGTAGCACAGACGAATGCAACAGTAACGAAAGATGATTTAATGAAGCGTTTTCAGGAACTGTTTCCAGGTGGTTTTCCAAATGTAACCGAAAAAGATTTTCGTATGGGGACAGGCTACTCCCATCCTAAAGACACTACGGTGCGTTATGAACTTAGTTTCTCAAAGGGCAATGGTAATCAATATGAATATGGAAGCTTTACATTTGTTGGAGAAACGTTAGAATTGGAACAATTTCATTATCAGCCGATCAATTCAAAGGAAGTATTATTCCCGGCAAAGTATTCAAAAGGAGAAGCCCAAAAAGTAGCGGATGAACTTATTGGAAAGTTCCACAAAGGAGAAGGGTATGAGCTTGTACCTAATGAATACAATTATTATTCATCCTCTATTTTAACGGAACCTGTTCAATACTCCTTTACGTACACGAAGAAAAAGTCTGGTGTACCGATTGCAGACCAATCGATTAGTATAAGTGTATTAGGGGACGGCACAGTAAACTCCTATTATAACAGACAAAATGCAACAGGTGATTTTACGTATGATGAGCCGTCCAAGAAGCAAAGTGAATCAGTCATTGCCAACAGTTTGCGGGACGCATTAAAAGCACAGTTGTCATACAGGGTAGAAACAGATTATCCAACAGGGAAATCCACAGTAAAGCTTGTGTATCAGCCGAACAGCCAGATTACATCAGGTGTACATGCTCTTACGGGGGAATGGCTGACAGCGGAAGGGCTGTCCAAAACGTTACCAACTCAAACGATTACACCCGTTGTGACGGAACCATTAGCAGCAAAGCAGCCGAACTTAACAGCAGAGCAGGCACAGGCGATGGCACAGAAGCTGCTTGCAACAGACCAAAAAGGTGTTAAATTAACGATTGAGTCCATTGCGGAAACAACAACAGAGACTGGCAAGGCAGTATATAACATTAATTATATGTATCATTATGCAAATGGCGGGACAGGCACTTCATTAACAATTGATAAAGCAACAGGGGAAATTATTAATTATAGTGATATTAAAAACAGCCTCGTCGTACAAGATGATGACAGTAACACAGAAGCGCAATTAACACGACAACAGGCATTGGAAAAGGCAATTGCCTATGTGAAAGAATGGGTGCCTTCTTATGCACATCATTATGCATTACCGGTAGAGGAGAGCCTTTACGAGAAATATAATGACAGTTATTACTTTACGTTCCCTCGTATTGTAAATGGCTTGACGGTAACAGGAGATCAAATTTCGGTAAGTGTCGATACCGAAACAGGAGATTTATTAAATTTGAGTGTAAATGCGTATGATAATATTCAATGGCCGGAAGCAACAGGTATTTTAACACAGCAGGAAGCAACGAAGCTGTTAAAAGATCAATTGAAGCTGAATTTACAATATGTAAATCATCCAAAAGTGGGTGAGGAGCAGCATTACAGTTTAGTATACCAACCGGTTTTCAAAGAGAGCTCGTATGCTGTCATTGATGCCAAAACAGGTGAATGGGTAGATGCTTATGGCATGATGAATTCAGAGAAGCCGACAATTGAGCATCCAACAGCTGCAGCGGAATTAAATTATTTAATTCAAGCAGGTATTTTAGAGGCAGATGATACATTCAATCCAGATGCATCCATTACAAAAGAGGAAGCACTAAAAGTATTAATGAAATCTGTCACATATATGTATTATGGTTCTAGATATGATGAAGATGATACGTCGGTTCAATCGTTTACGGATATTACACCGGATCACCCATTATATCAATTTGTCACACGGGCATTAAAAATGGGTATGCTTGATTCATCTACTAAAACATTTAATGCGACTGGATCCCTTTCCAATCAGGAGCTGGCTAAATGGCTGATTGGTACGCTGAAGCTAAATAAAGTAGCTCAGCATAGCGATATATATGCGCTGGATTACAGTGATGCAGCAGAAGTGGGCAAGGAGCTGCGCGGTTATGTTGCATTAGCATACGGGATAGGATTACTAGAGGCGGAAAATAATCAATTGAAGCCAAAAAGTGAAGTCACATATGCACAATTAGCACAAGTGACAATTCGCTT
>DEQA01000193.1:1331-4715 GCA_002359075.1 Planococcaceae bacterium UBA3378 | reverse complement strand
GCAAAGGGTCCGATAAATAATACTCTAACTATTTGTTAGGGTACCCATACAATTTCAGGCATAAGAAAAGCACAGAATCACCAATTTCTATCTACTTATATTGTCGAGAAACAAGTAATAGAAGGGTGACCTGTGCTTTATGAATTTTAACGGGATTTGTGAAACAACCGGGCGAATGGAGGAACGAATTGTCCTCTATGTTTCCTTTTCTAGAAAAGACCACGCATTTTTGAATAACTTTACACAGAATCACAGATATGATTGTGCAAAACAAAGATGATATTCTAAATAGTCCTATGCCGAAAGAAAACACGCTAAATTTTTTCTTTCGGCCATCATCCCCCATCAAGATACCTTTTTCTCTACTTTCCCTGTATACTTTTCAATAGAACACTACAAAAAATGAGGGATTTGATTTGATGCTGCGGCAAATTCTTTTACATATTTTCTATCAATTAAATAACGAGCGGACAATTAATGCAGCGTATCATCTGCTTCGGGGAAAACGGTCGGGGCAGACGATCCAGGATGTGGGGATTTTCAAGCTGTATCCGTATTTCGGTATTTTGCGGAAGCTTTCGCGTCCTATGTTTGAAGACGGAGTGAGCAGCCTGCAGGCAGAAGGTTGGCTGCAAACAGGGGAGAATGGCTATTTTACATTGACAGAAAGCGGTATGGAGCAGGCACGGAAGCTTGCGTTGCCGTTTTTTGACGGCTGGCATTATCAGGGTAATGAGCATATGTTCTACGGTCGGCTGTCTTTGATCGTACAAAGCCTGTCAAACCAGTCGGCGGGTATCCGGTCATTTGTACCGATCCAGCGCAATGAGGACATTCAGGCATGGTGCCGGCAATTTCTGCGGGACAGCGATTTTCGTTCCGGGACACTCCAGCAGGCGCTCTTCCATGAAATGAAGACAAGCCTGGAGCTGGGGGAGCTTTCCACATTACAAAAGGAGCTAGTAGTCGAGCGTTTAACGGGTGCTGGTGTGACGGGGGTCCCGTGGCAGCAGCTAAGCTTTGAGCATGAACGGTCAGAACTTGACTGTCAGCTGTTGTTCATTAGTGCATTGCATCAGTGGCTCGATACGATCCATCAGAACAGGGGACAATTCTTTTACTTAGCAAAGCTTGCGGAAAATATCCGTATTGATAATGTGCTGACGGGCTCTGCCTATCAGACGGCTCAAATGTACAATCAAGGCTATTCGCTTGAACAGATTAGTGCGATGCGGCGCTTGAAGATCAGTACAATTGAGGATCATCTCGTGGAGCTCGCGATGAATGAGCCGACTTTTGATAGTACGCCGTTCATCTCGCGTGAGCAGCATCAGGCTGTACAGCAGGCGGTACGTACTCATGCGACAAGGAAATTGAAGGTACTGCATGACGCGCTGCCGCATTTATCGTATTTTCAACTCCGGCTCGCGCTGGCAAAAGGGGAGGTGTAGGCCATGCTGGAACAAAAACTTCAGGAAATCTTCGGCTACAGCACATTCCGTTCGGGGCAAAAGGAAATCATTGAGCACTTAATAGAGGAGCGTGACTGTATCGCTCTTTTACCGACAGGAATGGGCAAGTCAATGTGCTATCAGCTGCCGGGCTACGTGTTTGATAAGCCGGTGCTCATTGTATCACCACTTTTATCCCTTATGCAGGACCAGGTCGATCAGCTCCGGCAGCGCGGGGAAAAGCGTGTCGTGGCGTTAAACTCTTTTTTGACGCCGAATGAAAAGACGTATGCCCTGCATTTTTTGCATGAATACCGTTTTATTTTTACCTCGCCTGAGATGCTGACACAGCCGCAGGTAAGACAGCGGCTGCAATCGATGGAGCTGTCCTTGATCGTGGCAGATGAGGCGCATTGTATTTCCCAGTGGGGGTTTGACTTCCGCCCCGACTATTTGCGTATTGGTGAGATTCTAGGAGAAAAACGGCCGCCGATCCTCGCATTAACGGCCACAGCGACGGATTCCGTGTTAGCCGATATCGAGCGTTATCTTCATATGAAAGAGCCGTACCGCTTCATTCATAATGTGAACCGGGAAAATATTAAGCTTGCTAAATATGTGTTTCATAAGAAGGAAGAGAAGCAGGACTGGATTTTGGAGCATGTTAAAAACACCGAGGGACCGGGTATTGTATATATGTCATCACGCAAGCGCTGTGACGAGTTTAGTCAGCTGCTCATTGAAAACCGCATACGGGCGGCAAGCTATCATGCAGGCAAAGATGCAGAAGACCGGCAATTCATCCAGCAGCAGTTTATCCAGAATGATATCGAGTGGATTGTAGCGACAAATGCGTTTGGAATGGGCGTGCATAAAGATGATATCCGGCAGGTCATCCATGAATCTATGCCTGCGAATGTCTCAAACTATATGCAGGAAATTGGGCGTGCAGGGCGGGACGGGAAGGATGCACTGGCCGTTTTGCTTTATGCAGACGGGGATGAGCATTATGCCCGTTATATTGCCATTGAAGATCTCCCAAAGTCGATGCATGTAGAGGCTTATGCTGCACACAGGCAAATGCAGCAAAATCCAAATGTGATGCTGCAGGAAGAAGGTCTATCCGAGACAGCTTTTCGCGTCCTTGATTACTGGATGCAGCAGGAACCGCAGGAGGCGGTGAAACGCCGTCTTTTAAATATGGAAGAAAATAAACATACAGCAGTACGGGAAATGGCTGCAATTATTCATACGTCTACCTGTATGCGGGCAAAGCTGGTGGAATATTTTGGCCAAACACTCCCAAAGGCCCAGGAAGTATGCTGTACAGAGTGTGGATTAGAGATTGATAACATAATTGGGCCGCGCGGAAAAGTGACGAAACAGGCACAAATGTCATGGGATCAGCGGCTGCAAAAATTATTATTTGGTCATATTTAAGTGTACCTACCCGTTTACATTTTCCACGAATTTCGTCATAATATGAACATAGATGGCGAAGTTTGGAGGGTAATGATATGGCGAAAGAAGACTATCGCGAAAAAATAGAGGAAGATCGTCAGGAAATTGAAATGGAAGGTTTCCAGTCTAGAGCATCCCGGTCAAAACGTAAAACAAAAAAGCGTAAAAACCCACTTATATCTATTTTACTTGTAATCTTTATTTTTATACCTTCTTTAGTATTATTGTATGTTAATTTCTTGTACGAGCCTGAGAGTCCGGTAGAAACAGTTGAACAAAATAACGAGGTTGTCAAAGTCGAGAAAAATGATACAACAGCGAAAGCGACTGATGTAGAGGACGATGAGGACGAAAAGGGCACGTCTTCGGATAAGGAAGATGAAATTTCAGAGGACAAGCAAAAAGAGCTAGCAGCGGCACAGGCAGCAGCAGCTGAAGCAGCAAAAGCAGCCGAACAGAAGGCGAAGGAAGA
>DEQA01000193.1:0-1246 GCA_002359075.1 Planococcaceae bacterium UBA3378 | reverse complement strand
GAAGAAGCTGCAAGAAAAGAAGCTGAACAAAAAGCAAAAGAAGAGGCAGCTAAACCAAAACGAACTCATACTGTAAAATCAAACGAAACACTTTATCGTATTGCGATGAATTATTACAATGATCCAAGTGCAGTCGAAAAGATCAAACAAGCAAATGGTATGGCTTCAGAATCCATCCAAGTTGGACAAACGTTGATTTTACCATAAACCATTTTACAGGTGTATAAGTATAATAAAGAAAAAAGACGGAACCATAGCGGAGACGTCTTTTTCTAATGGTTAGGAGGAAGCCCATTGAGATCCATTGCCAAAATGTTTTTCGCCGCGCTTCTTTTCATGTCTTATATGGTAAGGGAAGCGCATGAGAACAATATACGCAGACATATCGTGCATGCCCGTGGGAAAAAGGACCGGTTCTCAATCTTTTTTATAGCGGATGTCCATAACCGTAAAATTAATAAAAAAATGCTGGAGCAAATTGAGCCGGTGGAAGCTGTTATCATCGGCGGGGACTTTGCCGATAAGCGGGTGTCCATTCCACAAATAGAAATGAATCTGCAAAGATTGCAGTCTCTTGGTCCCATTTATTTCGTATGGGGCAATAATGATCGGGAAGTAGGAGAAGGCAATCTTCTCACGTTATTTAGAAAGTACGGGGTAACAGTTGTGGAGGATGATGCCGTACAGCTGCCGAACCGTGCGAATGTCACATGGATCAGCGCGATTAATGACACATCGCAAAAGCAGTATAGCTTCAAGGATGCACTGGCAAAATGCAAAGAAGGCGACGTAACGCTGTTTGTTTCGCATAACCCGCAAGTATTTAACCAGGCTTATCCGATCCATAAGCCGGCCTTAATGATGGGCGGGCATCTGCACGGCGGCCAAATCCGACTTGGCAAAATCGCCATGCATCCACACGGCTCCTATACAATGAGGGAAGGTGTACCGACATTAATCAGCAATGGGTATGGTACAACACTCCTGCCGCTGCGCCTCATGGCAAAGCCGGAATGCCATGTGGTTAAAGTAATTTGTGAAGAAGAATAAAAAATAAAGATTACCAGGCTGGAAAATGCAAAGTTACATCAATTTTAGAAACGTAAAAAACCTGAGAACCATTCATTTTGTAGGTTCTCAGGTTTTACTTATTTATTCGGTTTTAGAGGAGCAGCAGCTGGAGGAATCATTCAATTTCGAAGTTTTATCATCCTCTGATTCCCCTACCTCTTCAATTTTCACGTTG
>DEQA01000157.1:3643-3998 GCA_002359075.1 Planococcaceae bacterium UBA3378 | reverse complement strand
TTGCATTTATTCCGGGCGGCGCCGGCGGGATTGTCAATGCTTCCTATCAAATGAACCAGCTGGTGCATAATACGATCTGGGTAACCGGGCATTTCCACTTAACGGTGGCAACTGCAGTCGTGCTGACATTCTTTGGTGTCGCTTTCTGGCTGATTCCGCACTTAACCGGCCGTACTTTAACACCGAAGTTAAACTATTTAGGAAACGTTTCGGGTATTTTATGGGGAATCGGTATGCTGATTATGTCGCTGTCCATGCATCTTGCCGGCTTGCTTGGGGCGCCTCGCCGTTCTGAATATTCTACTTACGGCGGTGCTGAAATGGCTTATGACTGGATTCCTTACCAAATCGCACA
>DEQA01000157.1:1657-3623 GCA_002359075.1 Planococcaceae bacterium UBA3378 | reverse complement strand
GTCGGGGGAACAATATTATTTATCGCTATCCTCGTCATTATGTATATCGTCATCCAGTTGGCTTGGTTTGCGCCAAAAGGTGAAGAGGAATTTCCAGTTGCCACTGTTGCATCCGGTGCAGAAAAAACGCCTGCTATTCTTGAAAACTTTAAATTATGGGGTGTTATTTTAGTAGCCCTCATACTCTTTGCTTATACAATGCCGATTATAGAGATTATTACAAATTCTCCTGCAGGCTCAAAAGGCTTTATGCCTTGGTAATAAACATGCCCCTCTCCGCGTTTTTGGAAAGGGGCAGTTTTTTATAGCTGATACACTTTTGTATACTTTTCTTTTAAATAATTTGCTAGATAAGAAGCATCAAGCCCTTCTCCAGTAGCTTCATACAGCAGCTCAAATGGCTTTTTCAAGGCACCATATTGGTGAACCTTTTCTGTCAGCCATTCACGGATCGGCTGCAGATTGCCTTCTGCACACAGTTCATCGAAATTCGAAATATCCTTATCCATCGCTGCCTTCCACTGTGCAGCATACATATAGCCCAGCGCATAGGAAGGGAAGTATCCAAAGCTGCCGCCGCTCCAGTGCATGTCCTGCAATACGCCTTCTGCATCGTTTTTCGGCCGGATACCTAAATAAGCTTCATATTTATCATTCCATACTTTTGGAAGATCTTCAGCTTGAAGGTCTCCGTCAAATAGTTCGCGTTCTATTTCATAGCGGATCATAATATGGAGCGGGTACGTCAGTTCATCTGCCTCAATCCGGATAAATGAAGGTTCAACATAGTTAATTGCCTGTAGGAAGTCCTCTACCTCTACATCGCCGAACTGCTCTGGAGAATATTTCTGCAGCAGCTTGAAGTTATGCTTCCAGAACTGTTCATTACGCCCGATGAAATTCTCATAGAATAGAGATTGTGACTCATGAATGCCCATAGACGTGCCAGTCGATAACGGCAGCCCGTTTAATTTAGGATTGATGTTCTGCTCATACAGTGCATGCCCGCATTCATGGATTGTACCAAATATAGCAGAGCGGAAATCATTTTCATCATACTTTGTTGTAACACGGATATCCCCGCTGTTTAAGCCGATCATAAACGGATGGACTGTTTCATCCAGGCGTCCCGCTTCAAAATCGTAGCCGAGCTGCTCCAGAATTTCCAGAGATGCTGCACGCTGCCCTTCTTTTGGAAAATGCTTAAATAAGATGGACGTATTCGGCTTGTTTGGTGATTCATTAATTGCCTTCACAAGTGGTACGATTGTTTCGCGAAGCTGGCCAAATACACGGTCTAAAACATCGGTCGTCATTTCCGGCTCATATTTATCTAAAAGCGTATTGTATACAGAGCCGTTTTTAATGCCCCAATACTGCACAAATTTCTTCTGGTATTCTATGATTTGTTTTAAATAAGGCAAAAATAACTGAAAGTCAGCCTTTTCCTTTGCTTCCTCCCAAACGCCCTCTGCCTTTGATTGAAGGATCACATATTCCTTATATTCGTCTGCCGGAATTTTTTTCGATTCATCATATGATTTTTTTATTTCCTCATAAAGGCGTCTTGTGACAAAGTCCATCTCTTCTTTTGAGATTTCTTCCAGCAGATGCCCTAGTTCATCCGATGTTTCCAAAGCGAATACTTCGGCTGATAAAGTACCGACCACCTCTGCCCGTTGTGTCAGGCCTTTCTTTGGTGCTCCTGTCCGCATATCCCAGTAGATAACGGATAAGGCTTCTTGATAATTCTGAATTTTCTTTACGTAATCTATAAATTGTTGTTTCACTGACATTTTAAAACAACCCCCTTTCCCCTATTATAATTCGTAATACGAAATAAGACTACCCGCTAAATAGGAGAGCATTGAAAAAGTCCCTTAGCTATAAGTAAGAGCGTTCAGGAACGAAAATTCGTTTCTGGATGCTCTTTTTCTTCGATGCCGTTGATTTCCATTCCAGCGGA
>DEQA01000157.1:0-1609 GCA_002359075.1 Planococcaceae bacterium UBA3378 | reverse complement strand
TCAGTCCGGGTGCTTCCGCTCGTGCTGTTCCCGCAGAAGTCGCCGCCTCCATTTCAATCAACTAAAACTACTTTCTTCACAGGAGTTTCTTTTCCTTTCCTCGTACAATTTCACACACTTCCTCGTATGTTTAAATACTTATTATTAAAAGCAATTTACCACCTATCAGATGCCGATCTTGTCGAGCGTTCAAAATACGATATGTCCTTCAAATATTTTTTAGAGATGGCGCCGGAAGAAGAAGTCATTCATTCGAGCTCGCTGACAAAATTTCGCCGACTTCGCTTACAAGATATGAATTTATTCGATTTACTTATCAATAAGACCGTTGAAATCGCCTTAGATAAAGGACTACTGCTAAGTAAAATAGTCATCGTTGATGCCACTCATACAAAGGCTTGCTATAATCAAAAACACCAAAAGAATTTTTACAGGAAAAATCAAAAAACGTACGAAAAGCTGTTTATCAACTTGATGAAGAGATGTAAGGGATATTCCCTTTAAAACCAGCCTATAATGAGGTAAGAGAAGAATTAGACTACTGCCGTCAGGTAGTGGAAAACGTAAGTTTTTCAGCGCCCTCGCTAAATAGGTAGCCTATTTTTTCTTTTCTCCAATACACATGAGTTACAGTTTATTAATTTCTTCTATCCACTGCAGAATTCTTCTAGTGCGAGTCGGCTTCACAGGTGGTTTGCCGGTTTGAAAGAAGGCTATAATATGTTCAAGAAGTGAGGCATAATACGGCTTGTCCATTTTCCAGAACTGGAGGATAAGCGGTTCCTCCCCGTAATGGATAACACCGCCGAATTTATCATTCCACTTATATTCCCCTCGGAATACGGCTTGTCTTCCATCTTCAAATTGCATTAATAAAATCTCACTATCTTCATACTTTTTTCTTGTAAAGCTCTCCACTTCTGCATTAAACACTTCATCAATCCATTCCAGCGTATGGATGCCATACCAATAGTAACCGGGCATCTTATCCTGAAAAGGCAGAGGACCAAAGGCATAGAGCGAGTTTACCTCTTCTTTATTTACCCCTTTCAGTATGTCACTAAAGCGTAGACCGGATGAAGAAAATACAGGTGTTCCACATGTATCAGCCAACAACATCATTCGATCAAATGATGTCAAGCTGATCGTCATCGGTTTATCGATGTAAACCGGTTTCTGAAAAACGACAACCTTTTCGAACCAATCTAGATGATTGCTTCCATCTATCGTCACGATCATCCATGCATCTACTTTTTCATTCAGCCTTTCGATATCTTCATAACAAGGAATATGGAAAGCTTCAAGCAAGCTTTCAAAATAACGGGCACGGTCTTTGCTAATTGGCATATCCTCTGAACAGGATCTAATATAACCTACGAATCTCGCTTCGGGGTGATAATAGCTATTTGTCACATCGTGGAGCATATGGGCAAAAATTGCAACATGTGTTGTATCATTCCCTATTAATCCGATTTTCATTTTAATCACCTCTAAATTTATAGCGTTGACGCGGTCTTCCTCTGTCATTTACTTTTTCCAAACCGCCCCATTCTGCTGTTCCATTATCAATCCAGCTGGAAATAATACGGTTTGCAGTTCTTTTTGTTAC
>DEQA01000050.1 GCA_002359075.1 Planococcaceae bacterium UBA3378 | reverse complement strand
ACCGGCAGACGCGTAACGTATGCACAAAGCTCCGGCTGCATCGTAATTTCTTCCAGTGAATATTTTTGTTTAATTTCCCGGTATTCCGGCTGTGAACGTCCTGCCTGGCGCATGTACCACACAGGTGTATAATCTGTCTGTTCCCCACGTGCCGCACGCAACAATGTATCGTTAATTGTTCTCATGAAAGAGTCCCTTCCCCTCAAAAAAATGTAATCAGTGATGCCTCGGCATACTTATGTCCAAATCCAGCTTTATACTTGTGCCTACAACATGCAGATCAGTCAGCTGCTGTAGCTCTAGACGCCGAACTGAGGCTGACTTTTTCTCCCGACGACTTCCTTCCGAATCCATGACTCTCTGCCGGAAGCCTTCTTTTTGTAACGATTGATATCCGTTATCAATAGTAAACTGTTCCCATCTTATTGTATAGTTTTCTTAAACAAATGTCATAAAATTGTTCTTTAATCAAATCCCGATTTTGACAAACATGTTTCAATAGCTTTTAAATGGTAATAAATATTATAAGGGAGGAGAATTTTATGAATTTTTATTTAACATCGGGAACACCTGACTTTATGGAAAGACTGGTGAATAAGTACGGAAATGAAAATATGATTTTGCTGCATGGCGGCGGCAATTCGGTTGTCATGCATGAAACAGCCAAGAAGAGCGTCTTTACTACACCGCGCAGCTTCGAAGTAATTGATGGGGACGGAACATTTGAACAGCGGGGTTTTGTCGCAATGCAAAATGTGCCTGTTATGGATGAGGCACGTCCTGTATTTGAAAAGCAGCTTTTAAAAAGTATCGCCCCTTTAAAAAGTGACCCTTCACTAATTGCCTATCGTGTACTGCGTCCTATAAAGGAAGAAATCTACGTCGTCATCACACAATGGGCGGGTCCTGCTTCCTTCGATACTTGGACAATGTCACGTCATTTCCAAGGTGAACTGGCAGCCCTTCTCGATTCATCAAGTTCTCCTACACAAAATTTATTCAACGCTAAAACCTATACGACAACCTACACTGCTCCACCGGCAGAGTAAAAAATCCTGGCGCTACGCAGCGCCAGGATTTTTTGTAAATAACAATGTCAGCTCAGTCACGGCAAGAATAATCACCGGTGTAATAAGGAATAACGGGTGGCCGATACTGCAAACAGCCACAATCAAAGCTTGAAGTATGAGGAAGAACCGCAGCAAGGCAGCTACAGCGTTCCCCCGCTGTTCTTTCGGCAATGGATACAACATGTCCATACGGAACTCCCCGGATGACAGCAGAGCGTATTTCAATTGAATCGTTGCAGCAAATGCCAGCGCCCCCGCTACAATCCAGGAGACGACCGGAATGTCTACAAATGCGACAATTAAGGCAGAAATCGCCGTCAAGCGGACCCATAGATAAAAATGGTCATCTGTACGGATAAATGTACGGAATACAAGGTATAGCTGTGCCTTTTCCTTTTTAAATGGAATCCAGCTATATAAAAAGTCAAGCCATGCTCTTCGGCGAACTGATCCGCGAAGATGTGGAACTTCAGTAAAGTAATTGGCGAACCGGTAGAAGCGCATCATGCGGTTTTGCTCCAGCTTTACAAAGTGCTCATACGGCACAGGCTGTCCTTCTGCTCTTTTCATCAGCGCCAGATTATAAACAAAAAGGATTATAATGAAGAGAGCCCCTATCCACAGACTGCCAGCCAATACAGTTTGCAGGGTCAAAACAGATATTACAAGGCGCGCCGCCCGGTCAACCCATACTAGCTGTCCGCGATTTCCGTAACGGTAATTGAATTCAATCCGGATATTCAGGTACTTTAAAATGACTACTACAGCCAGCCCCAACCATACTTGGGCAGCAGAAAGCTCTGTCACTGCATTTAACAGCGGTATAGCGATGATATAGGCAATTGCCGGCAGTATTATTTGAGAAACAAAAGTCCAGTTCAGTGCTTTTTTAAAATACAGCGGCATTTTCGTCTCAAGCGGCAGTAAGTATACTTGGTCAGGCTCCCGGATTAACGTTGTTGGGGCACTGAAAGAGAGAATGGCTCCAACGATAACGGCAACCAGCCATTCAGCAGGAAAGTCATCCGGTGCTACTTTCAGCCATTCGCTATATTGATAGCCTGCCGCTCCGACAGCAAAGACAAAGACGATTGCCAAATGTCCAGTAAAGACGAAGCGCATATATTTTTGCACTTCCCCTATATAATGCAGGAAACGCTTTGACCAGATACTTTGCATATTATTCACCTGCCTGCTCCTTCGTCATCGCAATGTACAGATCATCAAGAGTTGCATTTGGCATCTTGAAGCTTGCACGCAGGTCATCCATCGTCCCTTGTGCACGAACACGCCCCTCATGAAGCAGGATAATCCGGTCACAATATTTTTCTGCTGTCGATAAAATATGCGTGGACATTAAAATAGAGGCACCTTCCCGTTTTTTCGCGTCCATCTGGTCAAGCAGCGACTGGATACCTAATGGATCCAGCCCAACAAAGGGCTCATCTATAATATAAAGGCTCGGATTCACAAGAAAAGCACACATAATCATTACCTTTTGCCGCATCCCTTTCGAAAAATGAGAGGGAAACCAGGCGAGCCGTTTTTCCATCCGAAATTCCTTCAGCAGTTTACCCGAACGTTCTTCCAATGTTTTTTCATCAATCCCATAAGCCATCGCCGTTAAAGCCAGATGCTCTTTTAATGTCAGCTCCTCGTATAAGACCGGCGTTTCCGGTATATAGGAAAAGCTGCCGCGGTATGCCTCCATATCTTCCTGTAAGGTTACGCCATTTAAACGTATTTCCCCTTCCCTCGGCAGAAGCGTACCTATAATATGTTTGATCGTTGTACTTTTACCGGCACCATTTAAGCCGATCAGCCCTACAAGCTCCCCTTTTTCAATAGAAAATGATAAATCTTTTATGACGGGCTTCCGTGTGTAGCCGCCGGAAACATTCGATACTTTTAAAATTGTCATTCTTTCACTCCTGTTCTTGTCCTTAGTTTATCAAAAAGTTAGAAAACATTCAGTCGGCATATGCTAAAATAGATAAAAATAGATGGAAAGGATGATTCAAGATGAGCGATTGCCTATTTTGTAAAATCATTAACGGCGACATCCCAAGTACAAAAGTTTATGAGGACGAACACGTCTATGCTTTTATGGATATTATGCCATTAACAAAGGGACATACCCTGCTGATTCCAAAAACGCATTGTCCTGATCTGTTTGAAATGCCGGAGGAAATAGCAGCTAACCTTTATAAAGCAGCTCCGAAAGTAGCGAAGGCGATCAAGCTTGCGTTTAACCCGGTCGGTTTGAACACGGTGAACAATAATGGTGCGGCTGCAGGCCAGACGGTATTCCACTACCACCTGCATCTTATTCCCCGCTATGATGAAACAGACGGCTTGAAGGTCGGATGGGAATCTAAAAAATTCGAAATGGACGAATTAGCCGGATTTGCAGAAGCGATTAAGTCTAAACTGTAATAATCAGCACAGTTTTCATAGAAGGAGCAGCCAAGCCTGGTATTTAGTGTAGTGCTTTATAAAGATGTAGAATCTTCTACATTTTTTAACTACTCTATGAAATAATATGAGCGCAATTGATTTTTAGAAGATTCAGTCGTAAAATTCAATATAAGTTTTCGCTAATGGCAATAAGAGCACATTAGGAGAACCGAGAC
>DEQA01000006.1:1237-9301 GCA_002359075.1 Planococcaceae bacterium UBA3378 | reverse complement strand
CACTATCGATTCGAAAAGCAAAATTGGGACATCTTGAAGTACACTTCGCTATTTTGTCGTCTTTAACCTGCTTAGCTGCTCATCGGCAAACTGCTGAATTGTTTGGTACTGGCTATCAAGCGCTTCGTACGGAATCGGGCGGCTGATGAAATAGCCTTGGATTTTATCACAATCACTATGGAGTAAATAGTCCAGCTGCTCAATCGTCTCAATACCCTCTGCAACAACCTTCAGCTTCAAATGCTTCGCCATTGATAAAATCATCTTCACAAGCGCTTCGTCGTCGGGATTATCCAAAATGTTGCGAATAAAGCTGCGGTCTATCTTTAAATAATCGATCGGGAAATCCTTCAAATAAGAGATGGAAGAATAGCCCGTTCCAAAATCATCTACCGCAATCGTCACACCTAATGCCTTTAGCTCCTGTAAGGCAGGGACAATGAGCTTTGTATTCATCGTCATGCTTTCTGTGATTTCCAGTTGCAGATGGGCAGGCGCAAGGCCGGTTTTTTCGAGTGTCTGTTTCACATAATGGCTGAAATCCTTTTCGTACAGCTGACCAATTGACAGATTGACGGCAACCTTCATCGGTTTATGATGTTTTTCCTGCCACTTCACCGTTTCGGCACACGCTGTTTCCAGCACCCATTTTCCAATCGGCACAATAAGTCCGCTCTCTTCAGCAAGCGGAATAAAATCCAGCGGTGCAATCAAGCCTTTTTTCGGATGCCGCCACCGGACAAGCGCCTCTGCTGAACGAATCGCCCCCTGCTGCAGGTCAAGCTGCGGCTGGTATTCCAAAAACAGCTCGCCTTGATCCATCGCTTTCTTTAAATCATGCTCGAGCACAAGCCTGGCTGCGCGCTCCTCCTGCATGCTTGCAGCGTAAAAGGAGACACGCTCCTCTTTTTTCGCCGCCTCATAAGCAGCAAATTGGGCAAATTGCAGCAGATCCTCCGCATTCGCCGCATCGTTCGGATAAATAGAAACGCCGATATGGAGCTCACTGCACACGGAAAAATGCTCCAGGACGAGGGAGCTGCGCATCATCTTCTGCAGCTTGTCTGTCACTTTATGAATCGTCTCGATTTTTTCATAATGAGGAATGAAAACAGCAAACCGATCCTCCGGCAATTTACTGAGTACATAGCCATCAGGCAGTACATCCTGCAGACGCCGGGCGATAGTTTCCAGCATTTTTTCGGCATAGACTGTACCGAGCGAGCTCTTTACGCCTTCATAACGGTCCACGCCAAATACAAGGAGCGCCTTCGGAGTGTCCCCTAGCAGCAGATGCTCTTTTAGATACTCCGTTAAATAGCGCTCATTCGGCAGCCGTGTTCCTGCATCATAGTAGGCGAGCTGCTTGATTTTTCTTTCCTTTTTCTCCAGTATTTCATTCGCTTTTGTCACAGCGGTGAAGGGCTGTTCGACCGCGAAATAGTAGATGGATTTATAGAGCAGCCAAAAGGCGGTAAACTGAAAAATATGGCCTGTAAAATTATAAATATCATACACATCCGTATAGGAAACGAACATTATATCACTGCAAAGCAAATTAACTGAAGCGGCAATCATGAAAATCTTCAGGCGCGGCTTCATACCGGTCTGCCTAAACAGGACAATGATTAACAGCAGCGTAAGGATAAAGGCCGTCATTTGCAGGCCGCTCTTAAGTGGAGTTACGCCCCCTTCTGTCACAAGCTCCGGCAATAGCCGGTCAGGTGCGTAGACCATTACCATCATAAAGAGAGATAGCAGGAAGCTGCAGCCGTAAGCAGCGAATCTTGCAGCAGCCGTGGCCTGTTTTTCTTTCGTTAACAATATGTATAAAAACGCAATCGGGAATAACAGCCGGCCAGCCATATAAAACCATGTCGCCGCATACGGACCGCTTTCGTGAATAAAAAACGGCATCCCTTTGTAGGCGATCGCATGCCCGACTCCTATCAGACCGATTGTTAAAAAAAGCGCACCGCTGTAGATAATTTTATTATTTTGGCGGAACTTTGAGCTGAGCCAAATTTGGTTGGCAATTGCTAAAGAACAAAAGGCTACAAATATTTCGATAATCAGATGGATCACCACATAATTATCCTCACCAAATATTCCATGAAGAGGCGTCCGGAACACGACGGCGATACCTGCTAGAATATAGATGAGCAGAATATAGAGAAATAAAGGCTTTTGTTCGACTAAAACTTGCTTGCACGATTTCATAGGAATCCCGCCTTAACATTTATTAGTAATATTTGGATAGTTGTTCCTATTCCCATACTACCACATGCCTACGGAAAATATTATATTGCCACAAATATTTCATTCTTTTCCTTCTATTATTTGATTGTTCTTCCACTCGACGAGATCCGTCGATATACCCACTTGGACGGGTGAAACGTCTTTTTACTTTTGGTGTATTCGGCGCTATGGAAAACAGCGGGTAGATAACAAAATTCAGCACAAAAAAACATGGCACGTTGCCATGTCTCTTTTCGATTAACTTCGTTCATCCATTGAACGCAGCCAGCCGTCCATTTTGCTGATATTTGTTCAATGCCAAACTGGCTGTTACCAGCTTTTTTGTATAGGGATGCCTGGCATCGCGAACAAGGTGACCGCTTTCGATCATTTCAACAAATTTCCCTGCCTGCATCACATACAAACGGTCGCAGATGCTTTCTGCCAAAGCGATGTCATGCGTAATAAAAATATTGGCAAACGGGCTCGTTTTGTTTAGCGCAACAATGTACTGAATCACCTGCTGCTGGGTCGACACATCAAGCGCAGATGTGCATTCATCACAGATTAATAGATCCGGCTTTACGCCGACAGCCCGGGCGATACAGACACGCTGAAGCTGTCCGCCGCTCAGCTCGTGCGGATACTTGTCCGCCATTTCTGCCGGCAATCCGACCGAAGCAAGCACATCGATTGCATGTTGGGCTGCTTCCTTTTTCTTCAGCAGTTTAAAATTAATAAACGGTTCACTTATATAGTCACCTATACGCATCCGCGGGCTAAACGTACTCAGCGGGTCCTGGAAAATCATCTGCAGATTTTTATAATAGTCCGTTCCCGCGGCTTTCCTTAACCTGACTGCATCCTGCCCGTTAATTAGGAACTTGCCGGCGTCCGCTTTATCCAAATGGCATAGTAGACGCGCCAGTGTACTTTTTCCGCTGCCGCTCTCTCCTACAATGCCGATCCACTCTCCGTGTTCGACGGTCAAATCTACATGATCGACTGCTGTCCATAAAGCGCCTTTGCCATCTGTATAGCTTTTGGTCATCCCTTTTACTTCAAGAAGCACATGTCCTGCCATTATGACCATCCTTTCAGCTCCGGCACCGCCTGTAATAGTTTTTTTGTGTAGTCAGCACGCGGCTGCTCAATTATCCGGGCCGTTTCTGCAAATTCGATTACTTGCCCGTTTTGCATGACCATGATCCGGTCAGCCATGTAGGCAGCTAGTCCAATATTATGCGTCACCAGCAGCATGCCCGTATGAAACTGCTGCCGAATATTCAGCAGCTCATCCATTACCTGCTGCTGGGTACTCACATCCAGTGCACTTGTCGGCTCATCGGCGAGGATGAGCTTTGGCCCCAAGGCGACCGCCATTGCGATGGCAACACGCTGCTTCATGCCGCCGCTCAGCTCAAATGGATAAGCATGATAAATCCGCCGGCACTCTTCTTTGCTGAAATCCATTTTCTGCAGGGTGGAAAGCGCCTTTTCCTTCGCTTCTGCTTTCGTTACTTTTTCGTGGCTGCGTATTGCTTCTATAAATTGTTTTCCTATTTTCATAATAGGATTGAAGAACGAGCCCGGGTTTTGAAAAACAAGCCCGATCTCCTTCCCGCGGATCGTTTGCCATTGCTGCTTTGTCCATTTTGATACATCACGTCCATCAAATAATATGTCCCCTGATGTTGTCGTTTCGGCGGATAAAATGTGCAGGACCGCTTTGATGAATGTCGTCTTGCCGCAGCCGCTTTCCCCGACAATCGCGATAATTTCCCTTTCGTCCATTGACATCGTAATATCCTTCAGCACATCCCTTTCCCCGTATGAAACGGTAAGGGATTTTACGTCCAGCAGTTTATTCATCATGCATCAGACTCCCGTCAGCGTCATTCCTTTATAGTAACCCGTTCATCGATATAGTAGATTTCTGAAATAAACCGGGGGACGCCTTGTACCTTTTTGTTTGTGACGACCGTTCCTTCCTGGTAATACATAAAGAGCGACGCAACATCTTCCATTAAATAGGCCGTTCCTTCTTGCCCTAATTGATCACGCTGCTCTTTTTCCAGTGTATTCGCAAATTGCCCTACAAGCTGATCAAACGCCGCATTGCTGTAGTGGCCGTAATTGCCTGCTGCGCCCGTTTTATAGCTTGCCTCCAGGAAATACGCCGCATCCGCAGCCGGTGCAGAGGTCCAGCGTTCCCACAGCATATCAAAATCGCCTGTTTTCGCGATATCTGCATAGTTTTCTACCTGGACAATTTCCAGGCCGATCCCTATTTCTTTGTATTGCTGCTGCATGGCGGCTCCTATATTTTTCGCATCGCTGCCATGATTTGTAGCAAATACATAGCGTAAGACAATATTTTTCCCTGCAGCTTCCCGGATCCCGTCTCCGTCTGTATCAGTGTAGCCGAGCTCATCCAACAGCTCCTTCGCTTTAGCAGGCTGATAGGAATAAAGGTCCTCTCCTTTATAGCCGAAGGACAGCATATCGTTGAAAGGACCTTTTGCCGGAAGGCCATTGACCAGTTCTTTTGCGTACGTCTCTTTATCCATCCCGTAAGAAAGAGCTTGTCTGAACGCCAGCTCCTTCATGTAAGCTGTGTCCATATTTAAACGCAGCAGAAAAATACGCAGATTCGGTCCTTTTTGTACGAGGAAATCTTCCTTGTTTTCAAATAACGTAAGATCCTTTGCCGGAATTTGTGTTGCCAGGTCCACATCACCGGACTGCAGCGCCATCACCCGTGTGGCATCATCGGGGATATACTTGGCATGGACGATATCTATATGAATGTCTCCGCTCCAGTGCTGATCATGCTTATGGAGTGTCAATCCTTTATCAGCATCAAACTCCGCCACTTTAAATGCGCCTGTTGCGACGGGCTTGTACTTGAAATCTTCATTATGTTCCGCAGCCTCTGCATCTACGATTATATAGACAGGGTCTGCTAAATGATTGATCAGCGTTGCAAACGGAGCAGTCGTTTTCATCGTTACGATTTGGCCCTCTGCCGTAATAGACTCGACGGGGATTTTGATATCGTCCCGGTCTGTTAACGACAGCGCACGCTCAATCGATGCTTTGACTGCCTCGCCATCGACTGCCTTGCCGTTATGGAATGTGACCCCTTCCCGGATCGTAAAAACAGTCGTTGTCTCATCCACCTGCTCCCAAGACTCGGCAATGACCGGCTTGAATTCCATGTTTTCATCGAGCTGCACAAGGTTTTCCCCGACACCCGTCCGCGTCAGCGTCCAGCCATTCCAGCCTTCTGTCGGCTCGATATTGCTATCCAGCCAAAACAGCGCCATATTGAGCTCTTTTTTGCCCTTTGCGGCCGCATCATGTTCCACTTCCTGCCCGCTGCAGGCTGCCAGTACACTACAGATGATGATACTCACTACAAATAGATACCATTTCTTCATTTGCTTCCTCCATATGATCGTTGTTTTGGATCCAGGTTGTCGCGTACAAGGTCGCCGATACTATTGAAAATGGCGACAACAATAAAAATAGCGATTCCCGGGTAGATCAGGAGCGAAGGAGCTGTCTGCATATAAGCCCGCCCTTCGCTCAGCATACTTCCCCATTCAGGTGTCGGGGCTTGAACACCCAGCCCTAAAAAAGACAAGCTGGCAATCGTAAGCAGCATCCCGCCGATATCGAGCATAAACTGCACAATGAGCGGGGATAAAATATTCGGGAATATGTAATGCGTGAGCAGTTTTCTATTGCCTGCCCCCGCCATAACAGCTGCATGGATAAACTCGCTGTTTTTATGCCGCATTATAAGCGTGCGTGTCAGTCTGGCATATTTCGTCCACCAAATAATAGAAAGTGCCAGAATCATATTGCCAATCCCCGGTCCTAATATGCCGACGATCGCAATGACAAAAATGATTTCCGGAAAAGAAAGAATCATATCAGCGAGCCGCATTAAGAACGCATCCAGCCATTTCCCTTTGAGTGCAGCGAGTGTACCGACCACAATCCCGATGACAGCGACAAGCACCAGCAAAAACAATGTAAGACCTAAAGAAACCTTTGCCCCGTACAGCAGGCGGGAAAGAATACACCGGCCTACCTGATCCGTGCCGAGCGGAAACTGGCCACTTGGCGGCTCTAAAATATGTGTAAGATTCGTTTGCAGCGGATCATTCGGGGCAAACAAAGGCGCGAGAAAGCAAAATAAAATAATGAACAGAACCATACCCCCCATCATGATCCATAACGCGTTCTTTCTCCTATGTATCACCTATTTACCCCCTTCCGGCATGATTCTTGGGTCCAGCAGGTGCAGCAGGATATCCGCGAGAAAGTTCACGCTGATATAGATCACAGTCATAAAAAGAACATACGCCTGCAGTACCGTATAGTCCCGATAGACAATTGCCTCTAAAGCCATCGAGCCGAGGCCATGCCATGAAAAAATATTTTCCACAATGACCGTTCCGCCCAACAGTGAAGCAATCGACAGCCCGATTAACGGGATCATGCTGAGTAAGGCATTCGGCAATACATATTTCATGAGAATACGGTGCTCTTTTATCCCCTTTGTATAAGCCGCTACTACATAATCCTGCGTGAGCTGTTCGAGCATTTCTGCACGGATCAGCCTTGCATACTTCCCGATCAGCGGAAAGGCAAGTGTCAACACCGGAAGCACGATACTGCTGAAGGAATCCGTCTTTGTCACCGTAAACCAGTTTAGTTTTACAGCGAGAAAGTACAGCAAGATCAGGCCGAGCCAGAAGGAAGGAATCGAGATGCCAATGAACGAAAGTCCGCGTATGAAAAAATCGGCCAGTCTGTTTTTGTATAAGGCGGCAAGCACGCCGAGCACAATCGCCGCCACGAAAAATAACACAAAAGCAGCTGCGGCTAATTCAAGTGTGACAAGCATTTTAGGCAAAAACACCTCTGCTACTGATCCCCGGTAATGGTACGAATACCCGAGGTCACCCGTAATCACGTTTTTCAGCCAGCTGCCGTATTGCACAAGAAACGGGTCATGTAACCCCATTTCTTCCCGAAGCTTCTCCAGCGCTTCTTCGGTCGGTATTGTATCATTGGCGCGCAGCCTCATTTCTGCAGGGTCGCTAGGACTGATAGCGGCAAGCCCGTATGTAATAAAGGAAGCACCCAAAAGCACAAGAAGTAATTGCAAAAATCGTTTACCTACATACTGCCACATGTTACCTTGTCCACCCCTCACCCGCTGCCTCCAGAAATGGCACGGCGCATTAATTTACCTGTATACATAAAAAGAAATACACTTCGCGCTAAGCTAAACAAAATAAACGCAAACCACAGCCCGTGATTTCCATAGAGCGGTATTAGGTAAAAGTAGGCACCTATGAAAATAAGCAGCGAAAGCACCATCGAATCCCGGATCGGCGCTGTATACGTACAGCCGGTAAAAATACCGTAATAAACAAGCCCGATTCCTACGACTACCGGAAACACAGCCAGCCATAACATATATTCCCGACTGGCCATTACGACCTCTTCAATCGTCGTAAAGACTGTTATGATACCGTTCCCCGCAAGTAGCATGACTACTGCTAGCACGCCTCCCATAAACGCTGTATGAACAGAGGAAATAGACAGGACATTTTTTAACGCTTTCGGGTCCTTCCCGCCTGTTGCTTTTCCCGCAAATACGCTGGACGCATTGGCTAAACCGTCAAACATATACGAAATGATATATTGCATTTGAAATAATAGCGCATTGGCGGCTAGTGTCACCGTGCCAAAATCCGTCCCCTTTGCGACGAACATATTTGTCATCACTAATAGACAGATTGT
>DEQA01000006.1:0-1094 GCA_002359075.1 Planococcaceae bacterium UBA3378 | reverse complement strand
TGAGCAATTAATGTACCATACGCAACCCCTGCGACACCAAAATCCCATACAAGAACAAATAAACTGTCCAGCAGGATATTCAGCACATTCATCGAGATTTGCAGTACGAGTGTTTCCCGTGCATGGCCCCGCCCCATCAGCCAGCCAATATTGACATAGCCGAGCAGCACAAAAGGCGCCCCCCATATTAAAATATCGAAGTAGGTTATCGCATGGACCATTACGTCCGGTTCCGGCCTGTAAACGGCAATGGCTGCTTGTTTAATAAATACCTGCAGAATAATGAAGATACTGCTGATAATCAGCGCGATAAACAGCGGCCTGAAATACGCCGTGTAGCGATCCACCTCTTCTTTTTTCCCTAAGGACTGTGCGGAAAAAGCGGATGTACTGACACGCAGGAAGCCGAACAGCCAATAAATCGTGCTAAAAATCGTACTGCCAATGGCTACGCTCGCAATATAGGAAGCCTCGCCCAGCCTTCCGATGATCGCCGTATCCATTGCACCGAGCAGTGGCTGTGTGACCGTTGCCAGCATAAAAGGAATCGCAATCGCTATATATTCCTTGTGCCTCAAAAATTGCTCGCTTTTCATCCATGGATAGTTAAAACCACATAAAAAAACCTCCTTAATCGATCATTAAGAAGGAAAAGTGATGATAGCATGCTTAAAAAAGCGATTTTCCACTGTGAGCGCATGTGCCGAAAACATAGTAAGACCCATTGCTCAGCAGCCATGATAAATCTGCATCATATAACGTTATCACTTTCCCCTATCCTCCGTAGAGTACCAGTACTTCATACAGGCAGGTCTTCTGACTCAAGCGTCACCTTTGCTGATCGCCTTCCCACCCCCCGGGCAGTGGCCATGATCAGCAAATCAGCTATTACAGCGGCGGGACCGTGGAGGATTGTGCACCTCACTTCCCTTTTAAGCAAGAAACGGTTTTGTTCCTGGCACCTGTATTACTCTATTAAATTATGTTAAAGAATACTTGAATTGAGAATGATTGTCAAGAAAGCGTTGGATGAGATGGCAGTTGGATTGGTGGGGAAATCATGCATGTTTAGTATTTTCATCAAAAAAGGTACC
>DEQA01000279.1 GCA_002359075.1 Planococcaceae bacterium UBA3378 | reverse complement strand
AATCCAAATGCAGGCAACTTTGCCTCTAAAGTAAAGGCAGCCCGTTCTGCCTATGATAAGCTGTCCATTCAGCAAAAGCGCCTTGTGTCAAACTACTTCCTACTCGAGGATTATGAAGCGAAACTTAATAATTCTTCGTTGTTTTTCTAAACGTATTGTTTTTTGAAAAAATTTTGGTACGATAAGTTAATGAACTTCGCCTTTCAACTAATGAAAGGCGTGTTTTTATTGAGAAGGGGAGGCACGGAAATTGAAGAAAAAAGGTATTAGTATCATTTCTTTTCTACTCATCTGTTTATTAGTATTCCCTCCGATGGCAGGAGCGAGCAGCGTGCAGGCAAATGATGTAAAGTCCTCTGACTGGGCCGCACCTTCCATTAACAATATGTTGAAAAACGGCTATATGTCTGTCGATCAGCAGGGCCGATTTTTCCCTTATCGTCAAGCTACGCGGGCAGAGGTAGCAGACACGATTGTGAAAGCATTGCAATTGCCGCTGAACGCTACGATCTCGTTGCAGGCTACAGATCTGCCGAGTTCACATCCGCAGTACAAGGCCATTCGTAAGCTGGTGGAGCTTGGTGTGATGGATAACCGTACATCCATTAACCCAGACAACCGGGTAACGCGTGCGCAAATGGCAAAAATGCTGTCGCTTGCCTTTCATGTAGTAGTAGACAATAAAAACGAAGCAAAATTTTCCGATTGCGGAAAGAATCACTGGGCGACAAATTATATTGAATCATTGGCTGATGCAGGCATTGTGCAAGGAAAACCGCAACAAAAATACGATCCGAACGGCTATGTAACACGCGCACAGCTGGCAGCGATGATTTCCCGCAGTCTTCATTTTACATCTCAAATAGCCAATCTGGAAATTGCCTATGATTTTTTAGGAAAAACGTATATTTCGACGTTTAAAGAAAATGAAGCATGGGTAAATGAGACAATAACAATGGTAAATGCAGAACGCAAAAAGAAAGGCTTGCCTTTATTAACACATGATCCATATCTCGACCAGCTGGCGGTCATTAAAATACAGGATATGTTTGAACATGAATATTTTGCTCATGAGTCGCCGTATTATGGCCATCCATGGGACATGGCAACCATTTATGAATATGAGTTTTCAAGCTTCGGCGAAAACATTGCAAGATATCTTTCCTCTCCGCGTGATGTGATGAATGCATGGATGGCCTCTGTGCCGCATAAGGAGAATATATTAAAATCTGCGTATACCCACATTGGTGTAGCGGTTAAAAAGGATGATAACGGCAAATATTACTGGGTTCAGCTGTTCTCTAGTAAATAAAATGTAAAATAATGGTCTACAATATTACAGAAGTATTACAAGTCTGTGTTGTAGTATGTAGATTTTTGCTGTAAAAAGCGCTAAAACTCTAGCTTTTGCTGGATTTTTAGCGCTTTTTTGTGTTTTGTGAAACTGTTACACAAGTGAAAAATTACTAGGCCGTATTCTATGTTAATCTTTATTTAGGCAAAAAAACCAACAGTTTTGAAGGGAGTATTAATTACTTATCATGAAAAAATGGTTATTGCCGGTTTTTGCATCATTTATGATTTTTGCAGGGGCTGGTACACACAACGCAGAAGCAGCAACACAAAAAGAATTAACGACAACAGCGTATAAATATATCGGTGTTCCATATGTATACGGGGGCACAACTACTGCAGGATTAGATTGTTCAGGCTATACACAATTAGTATTTAAACAATTAGGAATTTCTATTAACCGTACTTCATCAGGGCAATACAGCCAAGGTAAAGCGGTTGCCAAAAACAGCTTACAAATTGGGGATCTAGTATTCTTCAATACATCAGGAAAAGGCGTATCGCATGTCGGAATCTATGTCGGAAACAATAAATTCACGCATTCCGGAACAAGTACAGGCGTAACAACAGCAAGCCTGGGAACTTCTTATTGGGCACAGCGTTATGTCGGAGCAAAACGCATTGCTACTTTCACAAACGGTACAACACAAGTGGCAACAGGTGAAGTACAAAATGCAACGATTGACTTTAAAATCTATGCATCCCGCGGCGAGGTAGCAACTCAACTGGCGAAAGTGCTAGGTGTTGATACATCCGATACAAACTCACCATTTTCCGATATTAAACCTTCTTCTACATATGCAGGGGTAGCAACAGCAATGTATAAGCTTGGAATTTTCACAGGTACAAATGGTAAATTTAATGCAGGTTCACCGCTTACTCGCTCACAAATGGCGAAAGTATTAGTTGAAGCATTTGACCTGAAAATGACGAATAAAACAGTTAGCTTCAAGGATGTGAAACCTGGAAGCTGGGATTACGACTACATTCGAATTTTAGCTTCTAACGGTATTACAATTGGTAAGCCAGATGGTACATATGGTGGTTCGGATTATGTAACATTAACGCAATTAAATACATTCATAGAACGCGCTAAAAATATGTAAAGTAGATTGTCTACTTTTGTAGGAATAAGGCTTCCAACGATAATCTAGCAAAAGTTTCACGATAAAAGCAGAGAGGTTTCCGATAGGCGCCTCTCTCTTTTTTTATCTAAAAAACAGGTATTTTTTTCTAAAATAGGGTATGTTACAATAAAAATATGATACTTCATAATAGGTAGTTTCCCCCTTTGACAGAAAATGAAACATCAAGTACAATTTTTTGCCGATTGCGTCTACCGGAAAAAGGGGGAAAGTGCTAAAATTTGTTGTATAGAAGGGGATAGCCCGCGCCTTATTTTGTCAAAAAGCGGGATGCTTATATAGTGAACGAGGAGAATATTGTTTTTAGTTTCTTTACATAAGATTTTTTTGTCGGATGTGCTTAGGGGAAAGAGGGCTTTTTGTCGCCGAAAGCATCAAGGGCGGGTTGCAGTATGAGAGAGAGACCAATACACGTAATTTACGCTGATAAAGGAGGGATACGGTAAAAAAGTAATATATTCTTTATGAGATTTTTTTGATAAAATGGTAATGTTTCAAATAACTGAAGGAGGAAGAAAGACATTGTCTTTTAAGAAATTTGCTTTAACTTTTGCTGTCGTCATCATGTCAATGTTTAGTATACAAAGTGCGTCTGCCAGCCCGCATTTTGCTGATATTCCAACTTCCCACGAAGCTTACAAAGAAGTGAGCTATTTAGTAGATCAAGGGGTTATTAAAGGATATAACGTTAATGGCAAACAAATGTTTAAGCCAGGGGAAAACGTTAAAAGGTGGCAAGTAGCGAAGATGGTATTAATCGCTGCTGGGATCGATGCGCCACAAACATCAAAATCATCTTTTAAAGATGTAACAGCTGGAACAGAGGAGTCCATGTATGTGGAAAAAGCTGTTCAGCTGGGGATTATTGCTCCTACTTCCAATACAACTTTTTCACCATACATAGCGATAACGCGTGATGAAATGGCGAAAGCTTTGGCAGTAGCATTTAAGCTGGATATTACAAAATATGAAAGCCTGGAAGTTCCGTTCTCTGATGTTAAGGCGTCAAATGCTTATTATAAGTATATTTCAGCTATTTACTATGGCGGTATTACGAAAGGAACTGCCGGAAAGTATTTACCAAACAACCATGTGACACGTAGCCAATTTGCATTATTTGTTGCTCGTGCCGCTTCTAGCACATTCCGGTTACCATTACCTGTGCAGGGGGTAGGCGTCCCGAATGACTCAGACGTCATCATGCAGGTAAAGGCGAATACAAATGATTTAAATGTCCGTTCGACAGCTGTCTTTACGGGAAGCAGTAATGTTTTAGGAAAAGTAAATAAAGGGCATATTTTCAATGTTTACTATGAAGGTTCAGACTACTACAAAGTAGATTACAATGGAAAATATGCTTATATTTATAAAACGTATGCTGATAAGGTAGTAAGTGTGGACAACCCATCAACTGAAGCACCACCGACTACACCTGAAGTGGAAACACCAACGCCAACGCCGACACCAACACCGCCGGCAGCTACGGCGAAAACAATCGGCGTGGCAACGGTAAATAGTCTGAACATCCGCTCGCAGGCTTCAGCAAGCTCAGCATCGATCGGGGTCATTAACCGCGATACAAAAGTAGATGTGCTGTCTATTTCAGGTAGCTGGGTAAAAGTTTCCTATAATGGTAAAACAGGATATATTAGCAAAACATACTTACGTTTAGTAAATACATCCGGTTCGCCGCTCGCAGGTCGTATTATCGTCCTTGACCCGGGTCATGGCGGTAAAGATCCAGGGGCAGTAAGCAGCAATGCTGTAGAAAAAACGATTGTCTTCAACACAGCAAGCAAACTGCAGAAAAAGCTGGAGGCAGCAGGAGCCATTGTAAAAATGACGCGTACAGGAGACACGTACCCAACCTTGGAAGACCGTGTCGCGTTTGCTAAAAAGAACTATGGTGAAATCTTCATCAGTATCCATGCCAACTCGGCGAGCGCCTCTGCAAATGGGACAGAAACGTTCTACAGTAAGAGCGCCAATGATAATGAAAAAGAAGACTATGCATTAGCGAAATACATTAATGATGAGATCGTAAAAAATGCAAAAATGACTAACCGCGGGGTAAAACGCGAGGACTTCTATGTCATCCGCAACCTGTATATTCCGGCTATACTTGTAGAGCTGGGCTTTGTGACAAATAGTGCAGACCGTGCGAAGCTGACGGATGATGCCTATATTGAAATCTTTGCCCAATCTATTTTCAACGGGATTTCAAAATATTACTCACAATGATAGGAAAACCGCTTTAATTAACGGTTCAACATGCGGCTATTCCGTAAGAAACAATTTACGGAATAGTCGTTTTTATTTTTCTATGTTTTTTTTAATAGGCTCTTTGGATTTTGTGGTATAATGCAAAGAGCAAAATATAGAGAGGAAAGGTGACATCCCAGGATGTTGATGTATTACTATGTTACAAAAATTTAAGCAATTTACTACTAAAATAAATAAGATTGATACTTTCTCACCTTATTTCTTTTTACCGTTCATTTTAGCTTTATATTTCTTCCTGAGTTTATTCGACTTCGGCCGTTTCGAGTTATTTAATGT
>DEQA01000151.1:1182-12391 GCA_002359075.1 Planococcaceae bacterium UBA3378 | reverse complement strand
AGGGCTACATTCATCGCACGATCTGTTTTGGCACGAATCAGGTCCATAACAGCTTCGGCCTGTGATAAATCAATTCGGCCATTCAAAAATGCACGTTTTGTAAATTCACCCGGCTCTGCAAGACGTGCGCCATTTGCCAACACGAGCTGCAAAACACGATTAACTGAAACTAATCCGCCATGACAGTTTATTTCCACTACATCTTCCCGTGTAAAAGTCTTCGGCCCCCGCATTAACGAAAGCATGACTTCTTCTACAACAGCATTTGTCTTCGGATCGATTAAATGTCCATAGTGTATTGTGTGTGTCGCCACCTCTGTTAACCGTTTATTCGTTGGCGATTTAAATATTTTATCTGCAATTTCAACTGCCTCATCGCCGCTTAAACGGACAATGGCAATCGCTCCCTCACCCATTGGTGTAGAGATAGCAGCAATTGTATCAAACTCCATGTCAGATCCTCCTATAAGAACCATTCTTCACTGGTTGCTCTATTTCATTATGCCGGAGCATAAGCACTTTAACTTTATGTTTGTGACTGCAGTATTCCACCCTGTCAGCAGCTGCCTTCTGCTGCAGCGAACCTGTCCATTGAATTCAATCTTCGCACCTTTACATGCGGCTATAAAAAATTCAGCTTGTATTACTCTCTTTTTCCACAAGTTCTTTCCAACAGGCTGCGCTTACTTTCCGTATCTTATTTCTTACAAAAGCAACAGGACACCCAAAAAAGTTCCCAACACGCTTTCTTCTCTCCAGTTAGATAAAATAGGAGACTCCTACAGCATGTCCTATTGCAAGGAACTATCCACATGTGGATAACTTTTTTATGAGGCAATCTTATTTACTAACAATTTAGCCTACCATATTTTCAACAAAATCTAAAGTAAACAAGTCTTACTTATAAAGGGAAATCCCATATTCTAAAGCGCTTTTCTAACCGCTGCATTCCGGCATACATAAAAGGACCGGGCTTACTTCCATTTATCCCCGACGCCTGCGGATTACTTGTTCACCCGTATAACTTTCGCCTTTATCCACAGCCCCTTATTTTAATAAATAAAAATAGAGGTGCCGCAAATAACGGCACCTCCATTAGTGTCTGTATATTATTTAATTGGTTCAATCACTAAATAACGATTTGGCTCAACGCCCTCTGAATATGTCTCGATATCTAATCGATTGGCCAGGACGTTGTGAATAATTTTCCGTTCATACGACGGCATCGGCTCCAACGTTACTTTTCTACGAGTACGAATCGCTTTATCGGCCATTCGCTCTGCCAGTTGTTCCAAAGAAGCTTGTCGTCGTTCACGGTAATCTTCTACATCCAGTCTCACGAGCATGAAGGATTTCGCCGTTTTATTCAAAACAAGCTGTGTTAATTGCTGCAGGGCATTCAAAGTTTGCCCCCGTTTTCCAATTAAAAATGCTGCCTTCTCACTTTTTAGGTTGAATGATACATTTTTACCTTCTGCTACTGTATCAATCGTTAAATCAGTAATACCCATTGCTAAAGCAATATTATTTAAATACGTCTTTGTTTCTTCAATTGGATCCTGTTCATGCATGGTAGATCGATCATCATTCACGTTTTGAACTAGCTCGTCCCCGTTTTCATTAACAGCCGGCATATCGGTAAAGCTGCCATCTCCCTCTTCATCCATTAGCAAGTCAACAGATGAAGCCTCTCTTGGCTCCTGTTCCGACGGCATTTTTGGTTGAGATAAAGCTTCTGACAGCGCTTCTTTCTCTTCCTTCATAGCTGTTTGTACTTCTTCTTTTACCGTGATACGAACTTCTGCATCACGTGCACCAAAACCTAAAAATCCTTTTTTACCTTCTTGTAAAACTTCTACTTCTACTTGATCACGGGTCTTGCCAAGCTTTTGTAACGCTAATGAGATCGCTTCATTTACTGTCGCGCCTGATTGCGTAAGTTGGTTCACTATTTTGCCCCTCCTGTAATAGTAGCATCAGTTTTTTTCTTCCAAGGTTTGTAAATCACAAGGTTTTGCAATACTGAAATGATATTTCCGACAATCCAGTATAAAGATAATGCAGCTGGTAAGAATGTACCAAATCCAATGATCATGAGCGGCATAATGTACATCATGATCTTCATTTGCGGATTATCCACTGCTGGGCCGGTAAGTAACACAACAAACTGGATTAAACCGGCAAGGACCGCAAATACAATACTTGGTTCTCCCAGTGGTACAGACAAGAATGATCCCAATTCATAAACAGATGTTGCATTCATACGGCTAATTGCATGGTAGAATCCGATTAAGATCGGCATCTGAATAAAAACCGGCAAGCAACCCGAAAGTGGATTAACACCTGATGATTGCATCAATGCCATCATTTCTTGCTGATATTTCTGCTGAGTGACTGCGTCTTTCGAGCTGTATTTGGCCTGCAGCTCTTTCATCTTTGGCTGAATCTCCTGCATTTTCTTCGAGCTCTTAATTTGCTTAACCGTTAATGGCAGGATTGCTAAACGGATAATAATTGTTACTGCAATAATCCCGAATGCATAAGATCCTAAAAGATCAGAGAAATATTTGATGACTGATACTAATGGCCAAACGATAAATTCATTCCAAAAGCCTTCGCTTTCAGCTGAAATCGGTTGGTCGAATTCCCTACACCCAGACAGCAATAAAGCTACCGATACAAGTGTAAGAATGACCCCAAGTCTTTTCTTCAAGCCTTCTTCCTCCTAAAGCATCTATTCAATTTTCTTTATAAAGCTTATTTTACCATGTGTAGACGCTTACACTCTACTAATTGTTTCAACAATGCTCAATCACGTTCCGGCTGTTTCTTTTTTATTGCTTTGGCAATTTTCAAAACGTGCTCCAAACTTTTCTTTGTTTGATGAAAATCTAATGTGGCCGCCTGATTTCTGGCGATAATAACATAATCCATATCTTGGCGAACTTCCTCTTTCAACTCAAGAAATGTTTGGCGAATATAGCGCTTAATTTGGTTACGCGTAACCGCTTTTCCTATCTTTTTACTTACTGATAAGCCGATGCGAAACTCCGCTTGGTCTTCCTTCTTCAGGCAATAAACGACAAACTGGCGATTCGCAAACGACTTCCCTTTTTTAAACACCTTTTGAAACTCTTCGTTCTTTTTGATCCGTTGGCGTTTGTTCACCTTTTACCAGCTCCATCTATCTCATTTTTCAATCTGTTTATGAAAAATAATGAAAAAAAAGACCACTGATGAGGCTCAGTGGGCTTATGCTGATAAAACTTTGCGACCTTTACGACGACGGGCAGCCAATACTTTACGGCCGTTTTTCGTGCTCATGCGTGCGCGGAAGCCGTGTACTTTGCTGTGCTTACGTTTCGATGGTTGATATGTGCGTTTCATTCTATATTGCACCTCCTAAATGAGTGTCTTTATATTTTCTTAACATACAGACTCGACCATTATATATAAAAACCAATTATTTTGTCAACGTTTAATATAAAAAGTCTATCAATGTCCAAAACGATGGAAGGGTTGTTTATCCACAGACGTATTCTTATTTATACAGAAAGGGTGTGGATATTTTTTATTTGAAAAATATTTATCCACATCTCTTATCTACACTTTTTTCACAAACTCATAGGCTGTGGATAATTTTAAAATGAATAAACAGGAATCGTGTGGATAAGTTTGATAAAGTATTGAAATAGCTGATCTTTTTTGATACGATAATCATGTTTTCCCTTGTGGACTAGTTTTCTGGGAAATATTTTATCCACAGTTGTTAATAATCTGTGGACAGTTTTTTTCACATCCAGGGAATAGATTTTATCCACAAGCTGTGACTATGTGAATGTAACAGAAAAATAGATAAAAATAAATAGCTTCTCTATTTTTGATAGAGAATATTGTATGAAGGGACGAAAATAGCTTGGAACATTTAGAGCAGTTATGGAATAACGTCCTGGCAAAAGTTGAACAAAAAATTTCAAAGCCGAGTTTTGAAACTTGGCTAAAGTCGACAAAGCTCCTGTCGCATAAAGGAACAAACGTGACCATTGCGGCACCAAATTCCTTTGCCCGCGATTGGCTGGAAAATCACTATGTCCATTTAATAACGGGGATCTTGACGGAGCTGACAGGTGAAGACTTATTTATAAAATTTGTTGTTCAAAAAGACCAGGATTCCGACGATTTTGATTTGCCAGCACCAAAAATTCAAGCCAAAGCAGCAGATCGTCATGATATTTCACCAGGTATGCTCAACCCGAAATATACATTTGATACGTTTGTCATTGGTTCTGGTAATCGATTTGCCCATGCAGCTTCGCTAGCCGTGGCCGAAGCACCGGCAAAAGCCTATAATCCATTTTTTATTTACGGGGGAGTTGGATTAGGAAAGACCCACTTAATGCATGCAATTGGCCATTATGTATTGGAGCATAATCCAAATGCCAAAGTGGTGTACTTATCTTCGGAGAAATTCACGAATGAATTCATTAACTCCATACGGGATAATAAAGCCATTGATTTTCGTAATAAATATAGGAACGTTGACGTACTGTTAATTGACGACATTCAATTTTTAGCTGGAAAAGAGTCTACTCAAGAAGAGTTTTTCCATACATTTAATACACTGCATGAAGAATCAAAACAGATTGTCATCTCCAGTGACCGTCCGCCAAAAGAAATTCCTACGCTGGAAGATCGCCTGCGTTCGCGCTTTGAATGGGGATTGATTACAGATATTGCCCCGCCGGACCTTGAAACACGTATTGCGATTTTACGTAAAAAGGCAAAAGCGGACGAGCTCGATATTCCAAATGAAGTAATGCTCTATATTGCTAATCAGATTGATTCAAATATTCGGGAACTAGAGGGCGCTTTAATTCGGGTTGTCGCTTATTCTTCCCTCGTTAATGAAGAGGTTACTCCTGAGCTGGCGGCAGCTGCACTGAAAGACATTATGCCAAACACAAAGCCGCGTATGATTTCAATTTTAGATATCCAGCATGCTGTTGGTGAACACTATAGCATCCGGTTGGAAGACTTTACTGCCAAAAAGCGCACAAAGTCAATTGCTTTTCCCCGCCAGGTAGCAATGTATCTATCCCGGGAGCTTACAGATTTTTCTTTACCCAAAATTGGAGAGGAATTTGGGGGTCGTGATCATACAACGGTCATCCATGCTCATGAAAAAATTGCCTCCATGTTAAAAAACGATCAAATATTGCAGCAGGACATTAAACAGATCCGCAATATGTTAGGTAAATAAGCTGTGGATAAGTAGGGTATTTTTCAAACGAGTTATACACAATTTATCTACATGTGGATAGACTGATTTTATGCCGTAAATATACACTTATCCACAAATCCACAGGCCCTATTACTATATCTATTATTCTTTTTAAAAAATAAATAATTATATAAGCGAGGTAAGAACATGAAATTTGAAATAATGCGCGATCATTTATTAGCAGGTTTAAATGATGTAATGAAAGCAGTTAGTTCTAAAACTACTGTACCCATTTTGACAGGAATTAAAATCGATGTTTCAAACGAAGGTGTAAGTTTAACTGGTAGTGATCAAGATATTACAATCCAAACATTTATCCCAGCAGAAGAAAATGGCGAACAAATTATGACAATCACTACGACAGGATCGATTGTCTTACAAGCTCGAATGTTTAATGAAATCGTGCGTAAACTACCGACTAATGATGTGGAAATCGAAGTGACAAATGGTTTTGCTACGTATATCCGCTCGGGAAAATCAGAATTCCATCTTATCGGACAAGATGCTGTTGAATATCCTCAGTTGCCGGAAATATCTGCAGATCAACAATTTACTATTCCGGCGGACTTACTTAAGTCTATTATTAGGGAGACTGTCTTTGCTGTAGCAACTTCAGAAAGCCGTCCTGTACTAACAGGGGTAAACTGGCATATTCAGGATGATGAATTAATATGCGTAGCAACAGACAGCCACCGTTTAGCACGCCGCAAAACGAAATTGGAACAGTTACCGTCAGGGGTATCCAATGTAGTCATCCCTGGTAAGAGTTTGAATGAGTTAAATAAGATTTTAGAAGATTCTACAAACCCTGTACAAATCGTTATGACAAACCAGCAAGTATTGTTTAAAGCCAACAATATGCTGTTCTTCTCTCGATTATTGGAAGGCAATTATCCGGATACATCGCGTTTAATTCCTGAAAATTATCAAACAAATGTGATTCTGGACGGTAAATCATTGCTACAGGCAATTGACCGGGCTTCTTTATTGGCACGTGAAGACCGTAACAATGTGGTGCGTTTTGAAACATTGGAAGGAAGTATGATTGAGATCTCCTCTAATTCACCGGAAATCGGGAAGGTTCAGGAACAAATTCAAGTAGGGACACTAGAAGGAGAAACGCTGAAGATTTCATTCAGTGCAAAATATATGATGGAGGCTTTAAAAGCAATTGATGGACAGGATGTTATTATCCAGTTTACAGGTGCAATGCGGCCGTTTATTTTACGTTCTGTTCACGATGATGCCATCTTACAACTGATTCTTCCGGTACGGACATATTAAGAAGCACTAGCTATGTGGCAAATAGAAGAGGGTTGTTTCAAATTCAATTTGAAACGACTCTTTTTTTACTTCTTCACTACTTTTTTGGTATGATAGAAGGATGAAACTTGTTAATCGGAGGATGAAATATATTGAAGGACATCGTAATTGATACAGAGTTTGTGACGCTAGGCCAATTGCTCAAAATGACAGATGCAATCAGCTCTGGTGGAATGGCTAAATGGTTTTTATCAGAACATGACGTCTATGTGAACGGAGAGATAGACGACCGTCGTGGACGCAAGCTGCGGGATGGAGATATAGTCAATATTCCGGGAGTCGGCCGTTTTCGAATTGTGGGCGAGAATGGAGCCCAGTAATGAATATCGAGCGCTTGCAGCTAACAAATTACCGCAATTATGAATCGCTTGCTTTAGAGTTCTCACCGAAAATCAATGTATTTATCGGGGAAAATGCGCAAGGGAAAACAAATGTTATGGAGTCAATCTATGTATTGGCTATGGCAAAATCTCATCGTACCTCTAACGATAAAGAATTGATACGTTGGGAACAAGACTATGGTAAAATAGAAGGTGTTGTCCAAAAGCGGTATGGTCCTGTCCCTATTGAGTTAACGCTATCCAAAAAGGGTAAAAAAGGAAAAATAAACCATTTAGAGCAATCTCGTCTCAGCGAGTATGTCGGACAAATGAATGTGGTTATGTTTGCCCCGGAAGATTTAAATGTTGTAAAAGGGAGTCCTCAAATTAGACGCCGTTTTATTGATATGGAAATCGGGCAGATATCACCGGTTTATTTACATGACTTATTAACCTTCCAAAAGATTCTGAAACAACGCAATCACTACTTGAAAGCAAATCAAGGCCGCACCTCCTTAATGAATGATGTCATGCTTGATGTTTATACAGAGCAATATATTCAGGCTGCTATAAAAATCATCCGGAAGCGCTATGAATTTATGGAGCTGTTACAAGCATGGGCTGAGCCAATTCATGCTGGTATTTCGCAAGGGAAGGAAAAGCTGGTCATTAACTATCGGACTGTCAGCGGGATGGAACCTGGCTGGACTGCAGAGGAAATGGCTACTCATCTGGAGAAAAAAATAGCGGAAGCAAAGCAAAGGGAAATAGAGCGGGGGGTGACTGCCGTAGGTCCCCACCGGGATGATTTGCAATTCTTCGTCAATGATTACGATGTTCAAGTGTTTGGTTCGCAGGGCCAGCAGCGTACAACGGCTTTATCGCTTAAACTTGCGGAAATTGAGCTGATCAAGCAGGAGACGAAAGAAGCGCCTATTTTGCTGCTGGATGATGTATTATCCGAATTGGATGATTACCGCCAGTCGCATTTGCTAAACACGATTCAGGGAGAAGTACAGACATTTGTCACGACAACAAGTGTGGATGGTATCCATCATGAAACAATTCAAAATGCGAAAATGTTCCACGTGAAACAAGGGACTGTTGAATAATATTATTTTTGGGCAAAATGCCTATTGAATAGATGCAGACTGAAGTTACGAAAGAGTAGGTGAACAAGGTGGCTTTAGAGGAAAACAAAGTACAGCAAAATTATGATGCTGATCAAATACAAGTTCTAGAAGGCTTAGAGGCGGTTCGAAAACGTCCGGGAATGTATATTGGTTCTACCAGTTCAAAAGGCTTGCACCATCTTGTATGGGAAATCGTTGATAATAGTATCGATGAGGCGCTGGCTGGATTCTGTACAGATATCACTGTAGCGATTGAACCGGACAACTGGATCCGTGTAGAAGATAATGGCCGTGGTATCCCGGTAAGTATACAGGAGAAAATGGGTCTTCCAGCCGTCGAGGTCATTATGACGGTTCTTCATGCAGGGGGGAAATTCGGCGGCGGCGGCTACAAAGTATCCGGTGGTCTGCATGGTGTAGGGGCCTCGGTTGTAAACGCACTATCTATTGCTACAGAAGTATATGTTAAACGTGATGGGCATATTCACTCGATTAAATTTGAACGGGGCAAAACAATTCAGCCATTAAAAGTTATTGGGGAAGCTGAGGAAACAGGTACAACAACTCGTTTCAAAGCAGATAGTGAGATTTTCCGCGAAACAACAGTGTATGAATATGATGTTTTAGCAACCCGCTGCCGTGAGCTTGCTTATTTAAACCGCGGCATCCGTATTAAAATCCGGGATGAACGCGGAGAGGAAGTACGCGAGAATGTATTCCACTATGAAGGCGGGATCCGTTCGTATGTAGAGCATTTAAATGCCAATAAGGAGCCAATCCACGAACCGATTGATGTCTTTGGCGAAAAGGATGGCATCTCAGTTGAAATCGCTATGCAATATAATGCAGGCTTCAATTCAACGATTATGTCATTTGCCAATAATATTAATACGTATGAAGGCGGTACCCATGAATCCGGCTTTAAAACAGCTTTAACACGTGTCATTAACGAGTATGCGCGGAAAACAGGGTTGATTAAGGAAAATGATGCAAACCTGACAGGCGAGGATGTACGTGAAGGATTAACGGCCATTGTGTCAGTAAAACATCCAGACCCGCAATTTGAAGGGCAAACAAAAACAAAGCTTGGAAACTCGGAAGTAAGCCAAATTACAAATCAGCTGTTTACGGAAGGATTTGAACGCTTTTTACTTGAAAACCCTTCAGTTGCCCGTCAAGTTGTTGAAAAAGGAACGATGGCTGCCCGGGCACGTGTAGCGGCGAAAAAGGCTCGTGAATTTACACGCCGCAAATCCGCTTTGGAAGTTTCCAGTCTTCCGGGGAAACTTGCGGACTGCTCATCAACAAATCCAGCGGAATGCGAAATCTATATTGTAGAGGGTGACTCTGCCGGCGGTTCTGCCAAGTCAGGACGAGATCGTCATTTCCAGGCAATCTTGCCTCTTCGTGGTAAGATCCTAAATGTTGAAAAGGCCCGCCTAGACCGCATTCTTTCCAATGCGGAAATCCGAGCCATGATTACGGCATTTGGTACAGGAATCGGAGAAGAGTTTGATTTAAATAAAGCGCGTTACCACAAAATTGTTATTATGACGGATGCGGATGTCGATGGGGCGCATATCCGTGTGCTGCTTCTTACATTCTTCTTCCGCTTCATGCGTCCACTAATTGAAGCCGGCTATGTCTATGCAGCCAAGCCGCCTCTTTACCAGGTGAAACAAGGGAAGCATGTGGAATACTGTTATTCGGATGAAGAACTTGAGAAAATCCTGGGAAGTTTATCAAGCGTCCCAAAACCGGTTGTACAGCGCTATAAAGGGCTGGGAGAAATGAATGCAGAACAGCTGTGGGATACAACAATGGATCCGGAACACCGTACATTAATTCGTGTAGATCTTGACGATGCGATTGAAGCAGATAAGATTTTCGACCATCTCATGGGAGACGAAGTAGGCCCTCGTCGTGATTTTATCGAAGAAAATGCTGTGTACGTCCAAGATTTAGATATTTAGTTAGTGCAAATGGAAGGAGGTTCTTATTGTGTCTGACATTCAACATGGAAACATTGAATCTAGAAATATTACAACTGAAATTAAAACATCATTCCTAAGCTATGCGATGAGTGTAATTGTCTCTCGTGCCCTGCCAGACGTACGTGATGGTCTTAAGCCTGTACACCGGCGGATTTTATACGGCATGCAGGAGTTAGGGAATACTTCAGATAAACCATATAAAAAGAGTGCTCGTATCGTAGGGGATGTAATGGGTAAATTCCACCCGCATGGTGACTCTTCTATTTACGAAGCGATGGTACGTATGGCGCAGGATTTCAGCTACCGCTATATGCTTGTAGATGGTCATGGTAACTTCGGTTCAGTCGATGGTGACGGTGCAGCAGCAATGCGTTATACGGAATCCCGTATGTCCAAGATCGCAATGGAAATGCTTCGTGATATTAACAAAGATACGATTGATTATGGGCCAAACTACGATGGCAGTGAGCGCGAGCCGCTTGTACTACCGGCACGTATTCCAAACTTGCTTGTCAATGGTGCAGCTGGTATTGCGGTAGGGATGGCGACAAATATCCCTCCACACCAATTAGGAGAAGTCATTGACGGGGTACTCGCTGTTTCTGAAAACCCGGCAATCACAACAGAGGAACTAATGGAAATTATTCCGGGACCAGACTTCCCGACTGGCGGGTTAATACTCGGACGCTCAGGTATCCGTCGTGCTTATGAAACAGGCCGCGGTTCATTACTAATTCGTGCCAAAGTAGAAATTGAGCAAAAACCGAATGGCAGGGAGACAATTTTAGTTTCTGAATTGCCATACCAGGTTAATAAGGCAAAGCTAATCGAAAAGATTGCAGAACTTGTGCGTGATAAAAAAATCGATGGTATTACAAATCTTCGCGATGAATCAGACCGCAATGGTATGCGTATTGTAATTGAGGTGCGCCGTGATGCGAACGCAAATGTTGTATTAAACAATTTATATAAACAAACAGCCATGCAATCGAGCTTTGGTGTCAATATGCTTGCTTTAGTAGACGGCCAGCCAAAGGTACTTTCTTTACGTGAAATGCTGTATCACTATTTAGAGCATCAAAAAGTAGTGATCAAACGCCGTACAGCTTTTGAGTTACGCAAAGCAGAAGACCGGGCTCATATTTTAGAAGGCTTGCG
>DEQA01000151.1:0-1046 GCA_002359075.1 Planococcaceae bacterium UBA3378 | reverse complement strand
ATTTTGGATATGCGTCTTGTTCGTTTAAGCGGATTAGAACGTGAGAAAATCGAAGCAGAGTACCAGGAACTGCAAATACTGATTGCGGAATTAAAAGCAATTTTAGCTGATGAGGCAAAGGTTGTTGAAATCATCCGCAATGAGTTGACAGAAATTAAAGAACGCTACAATGATACCCGCCGAACAGAAATTACGTCAGGCGGCCTGGAATCAATTGAAGATGAGGATTTAATCCCACGTGAAAATTCAGTGGTTACATTAACACATAACGGGTATATTAAACGTTTGGCCGCAAATACGTACCGTAGTCAAAAACGCGGAGGTCGTGGTGTGCAGGGAATGGGAACAAATGAAGACGACTTTGTCGAACATTTATTGTCCACGTCCACACATGATACGATTCTGTTCTTTACTTCTAAAGGACGTGTTTTCAAGGCGAAGGGATATGAAATTCCTGAGTTCGGTCGTACGGCAAAAGGTTTGCCAATTGTTAACTTGTTGAATATTGAGAAGGGCGAACACGTGACAGCGATGATTCGTATAGAGTCTTATGACGAAGATGCCTTCTTCATTTTTACAACGAAAACAGGTATCACAAAACGTACACCGGTTTCTCAATTTGCGAATATCCGTACGAGCGGATTGATCGCGATCGGTCTGCGTGAAGAGGACGAGTTAATATCTGTCCGTTTAACAGACGGGAAAAAACAGGTAATCATTGGAACGCATGATGGTATGCTTGTGCGCTTCAAGGAAGAGGATATTCGCTCTATGGGACGTACAGCATCAGGTGTACGGGGAATTAAACTTCGCGATGATGATTATGTAGTCGGCATGGAAATTTTAGAAGAGGGACAAGAGATCCTGGTTGTAACAGAAAAAGGCTACGGAAAGCGTACGCCAGAGTCAGAATACCGTCTGCAAAGCCGGGGCGGTGTAGGTATTAAAACGATTCAAGTAACTGAAAAGAACGGACCAATGTGTGCCGTGAAGACGGTTGATGGATCTGAAGATATTATGTTAATCACAATTAATGGAATGCTGAT
>DEQA01000306.1:2332-4597 GCA_002359075.1 Planococcaceae bacterium UBA3378 | reverse complement strand
CATTTCAAAACGAGTTATCCGGTCCGGATTTGCGTTGTGCAATATATGATGAGGGAAATCGCAAGCTTTGATGATTTCGCACAGCAATGTGAATATTTTGTGGATGTCGGCTCAGATGCGGCGGCGGATTTCATCGTCTTTCCGGAAATCTTTACGACACAGCTTATGTCCTTTTTAAATGAAAAGTCGCCTTCTCAGGCAGTACGCAAAGTAACAGAATTTACCCCCCAATATATAGAACTGTTTACGAATTTAGCAGTACGCTATAATGTCAATATCATCGGCGGCTCGCATTTCGTAGAAGAAGAAAATGAAGAAATCTATAATATAGCATACTTATTCCGCCGTGACGGAACGATTGAAAAACAATATAAAATCCATATTACACCGAATGAACGAAGATGGTGGGGCATTTCCAATGGGGATTTAGTGAAGGTATTCGATACAGACTGCGGCAGGATTGCCATTCAGATTTGCTATGACATTGAATTTCCCGAATTAGCACGGATTGCAACCGATATGGGCGCTAATATCATTTTCGTTCCGTTCTGTACAGAAGATCGGCAAGGGTATTTGCGGGTACGCTACTGTGCACAGGCACGGGCTGTTGAAAACCAGGTATATACCGTTATTTCGGGAACAGTCGGCAATCTTCCGCATACTGAAAACATGGATATCCAGTATGCACAGTCTGCCATTTTTGCGCCGAGTGATTTTGAATTCGCACGTGACGGCATTGTCGGGGAAACGAATTCAAATGTCGAAATGGTATTGATCAGCGATATTGATTTGGAGGTTCTCCGCAGACAGCGCCAGAACGGTACAGTCAAGCATCTGAAGGACCGCAGACACGATGTTTACCGCATCGATTATTTAAAGGGCGAAGGAACGTTTTAAGTATTAAACTATTATCCGATGCATTTATTTTAACTTTCCTGTTATTTACATTTTCATACATGGCGGAAGCGTGCTGCGATTTGCGGCACGCTCTTTGTTATGGTATAGATGAAGTAAGGGCAAAAGAGAAGGTGAAGACATGAACGACCATTCAAACATAACGATTTTAAAAGAAATTGCCGAGCTGTTGAACGAAGAAACCGAAATGATTCCGATGCTGCGGGGAGCGCTACATAAATTTTTAAGCGGCACAAAATTTGATACAGGCTGGATTTTTTTTATCAATGAAAAGGGGAAGGCAGAGCTTGTTGCTCATGAACATTTGCCCGGGGCCCTCACCTACAATAAATGTGAATACTTAAAGCATGGCGGATGCTGGTGTGTATCGCGCTACCGGAAGGATGAACTGAAGAGGGCTTCCAATATTATCGAATGTCAGCGGATTGAAAGCGCCATTGAAGATGAAGTGGGCGACCCGGAAGGCATCACGCATCACGCTACAGTACCGCTTCAATCGGGACAGGAGAAGTTCGGTATTCTAAATGTAGCTTCCAAAGATACGATCCGCTTTTCCGAGAAAGAGCTGGAGCTGCTGGAATCGGTGGCATTTCAGCTAGGCTCGGCTATCAAACGTATTCTTCTTGTGAATGAACAGCAGGAAATTGCCCTTGTTCAGGAACGAAACCGGCTGGCTCGCGATCTGCATGATTCGGTCAACCAATTGTTGTTTTCTGTTACGCTCACGTCGCGGGCTGGTATTGAAATGACAGAGAAAGCGGAAGTAAAAGAGACCTTTAAAGAAATTCAAAATTTAACCCAGGAAGCGTTGAATGAAATGAGGGCGCTCATCTGGCAATTGCGGCCAAGGGGACTTGAAAGCGGTCTTATGGATGCGATTAAAATTTATGCAGAAATGCTTGGTCTAAAGCTGAATGTAACAGTTTCCGGTGTGCTGCAATTTCCATCAAGGGTAGAGGAGACGCTATTCCGGATTTCACAGGAGGCACTGAACAATATTAGGCGCCATGCTGGAGTAAAAGAGGCGGAAATGTTTGTAACCGTAACCTCTACCGATGTCCTGCTAGTCATTAAGGATGAGGGAAGAGGCTTTGTTCTTGATCCGCATGCAGCTCTCCCGTCTATGGGGCTGCAATCTATACGGGATAGAGCAAAGGCAATTGGGGGTACAGCCGATTGGGTGAGCGAGCTTGGAAAGGGAACCGAGCTATTAATCCGCTTGCCATATTAAGGGGGAGAAGAAATGATTCGAGTGTTAATTGCCGATGACCATCATGTGGTTCGTCGGGGGCTGTTATTTTTCTTGAAAACACAAAAAGATATAGAGGTTGTAGGAGAAGCGAAAAATGG
>DEQA01000306.1:0-2146 GCA_002359075.1 Planococcaceae bacterium UBA3378 | reverse complement strand
CCGGACGAATTAGTAGAGTCGATTCGGCTTATTATGCGCGGGGAAAATACGATCCACCCGGAAGCAACGACACAGCTGGAGGAAGGGCTGCGTGAGGAGGAAAACCTTCCGCACTTCCTAAATCCATTGACGCCCCGTGAACAGGATGTACTGGCAGAGCTGACAAAGGGAAAAAGCAATCGGGAAATTGCATCATCCTTATTTGTAACTGAGAAAACAGTAAAAACACATATATCCAATATTTTTACAAAGCTCGAAGTACAGGATCGTACACAGGCTGCACTCTATGCTGTCAAGCACGGTTTGACAGAGGGAAGCGGCAAGGTATAGATAGGTATATAAGAAGACATGGTGAAAGTGCCGTGTCTTTTTTTTATTTGGAAAATATTACAAAATCAGTTGCCTGTTTAAGGAGTATTAGTGTACTATGTCAATAGTACACTAATACAATGTTATGGAGGATGTTAAGGAACATGCGTAAATTTTGGAGTCTGGTAAAGAAAGAATGGCATATGTATAAAGCTTGGCCTATTATCTTTTTGATAGCGGGAGGGGTATTCATTGGGGTATTGCCTATGTTTGAAAATCGTTTTCCTACTTCGATGACAGAGGAAGAATTACGTCTTCAATTTATGATTGTAGCTATGCTTTTTATAGGAGCTGCCATTCCTTCACAATTTCTTTTAAGCATCCGAAGAGATATCAAGGTAAAGGAGTTATGGCTGCATAACGCTAGTGCTATGACTACGCTGATTGGCGCTAAGCTGACGTATACAGTTTTATGGATTGTGAGTATGTCTATATTTTATACGCTTCCCTTTCATTTTATGGGCATGGATATAATTGGAAAAACCGGGCAGATCATTTCACTGCAATTATTCGCAGCCTTTATGGTGTTTGTTTTCTCCTTGCTCCTTCCATTGATGGCTTTGCCCTTTTATGCCTTCTATCTATTGTTGAAGCGCTATATCAGCTATGGCAGCCTCCTTGTGACAGGGGCCGTATTCGGAGCATTTTTATTCTTAGTAGAGAAGGTCTCCACTTCTGAGCTTTACGGAATATTGCTATATCACGGCGAAGTATCACTAGGCGTGTTTGAAAAAAATATGCCGGATTTTACAAACGGCACATTTCTCATAATAGGAAATATGTATATTGTCGAAGAACTGGTTATGTGGCTGCTAATGGCCATCTGCTTCATCGCAGGAAGTAAATGGATTGAAAGGGTGATTACGCGATGACAGTAGATTTTACAAAGGATAAACCCATTTATGCACAGCTGGTCGACCGCATATGCGGGGAGATCCTGAAAGGCAAATTAAAACCGGGGGGGAAGCTTCCTTCTGTTCGTGAATATGCAATAGAAAGCGGTGTAAATGTGAATACAGTACAACGTGTATATAAGGAGCTTGAAGCGATGGAAATGACGGAAACAAAGCGCGGGCAAGGAACGTTTATCACGACAGACGAAGAGCGCATAAGACAGCTGCGGGAAGAAAGGATGACGCAGGTAGCAACACAATTCCTGTCGATGATTGATTCTTTAGGATTTACAAAAGAAGAAATGATTGAAGTATTGAAAAAAGGGGGGTGAGTATATGCTGCAATTGGAAAATGTAATATTTACATATAAGAAAAAGCCTATTATTCGTAATGTGTCTTTTTCCATTCCTACAGGACAAATCATTGGGGTAATTGGGGAAAATGGCTGTGGTAAATCAACACTGCTTCAGCTGATGGCCGGTCTCCTTCGCCCGTCAAAAGGCTCAATAAAGCTGGGAGGCAAAAAGATAAACAGACGTTTTGCCGATAAGATTGCCTATTCACCGGACATTGATCTGTTTTACGAGAGTTATACAGGGGAGCAGGTTTTCAGGTTTTACAATGAACAGTTCGCTGATTTTTCTTTAGAAAAAGCCCATATCATTGCGAAGCATTTAGATGTGCAGACAACGGTGAAGCTGGGGAGAATGTCGAAGGGAAATCGGGCGCGTATTAAGATGGCAGCTACACTTGGGCGTGAGGCAGCTCTTTATTTACTAGATGAGCCTTTTGCAGGACTGGATCCGCTTGCGAGGGAGGCACTCATAAAAGCGCTTATTCGATTTGTGGATATAGAAAATCAGTCTGTTGTCCTTTCGACCCA
>DEQA01000266.1 GCA_002359075.1 Planococcaceae bacterium UBA3378 | reverse complement strand
GCAAAAAAAAAGAAGACTATTATCAGTCTTCTTGAATGGATACAGCTTGGGAAAAAATAACCTCTCCCTCAAGTGAAACCTGCCAGATGGCCCGTTGGTAATCACGGCGGGCAATGAGCGTGTGATGGATATTGTCCCGCTCTTCTTTTGTCAGCAGCAGGGAGATCGGTTTTTTTACTGTGACAATTGCATTGGGGATCAAGTACTCGCCTGCTTCAACAAGCTCATAATTTTCGTACTGTGCTTCTACCCGATCTGCCAGTTCCTTGTGGAATAACCAGTCATTCGATTCATTGATTGTCACGATGACAAACTCTTTATCCCCGCGCTCGAAATAGGTTGCTAATGTACGTCCTGCGACCTTTGTATAGCCTGTTTTCCCCGCAATGGCACCTATCCCCTGGGATAATAGCTTATGCTTGTTCTCCCAGACATTTTCTCCCTTATAAAGAACCGTTGTGGCAATTTTGCGGAATGTATCATTCTGCATCGCAATCTGCAGCATCCTGGCAGTATCTTCTGCCGAGGAAAGATGTTCTTCATGATGAAGCCCCGATGGATTGGTAAACATCGTACTGCCCAGCCCATACAGTTCAGCTTTATCGTTCATCAGTTTTACAAACCCATCGACCGAACCGCCGACATGTTCAGCAATCGCAGTAGCGGCATCATTTCCTGAACGCAGCATGAGTCCGTATAATAGATGCTCCAGCTTTACCTCTTGTCCCTCTTCCAAATAAATCGAGGAGCCCTCACTATAGGCAGCACGTTTGGACACGGTCACCATATCATCAAGATGGCCATTTTCTATCGCAATAAGGGCCGTCCACATCTTTGTCAGACTGGCGATCGGCAGGCGAGCATCCTCAGCTTGCCCTTCCAGAAGCCGTCCTGTCTGTGCATCGACTACTGCATAGCTGGACGCTGCTTCCACATTCACCGGCACGAGCAGCAATAACAACATCAGCCAAAATTTCTTCAAGCATACGCTCCTTATTCGTTAAATGCTTCTTGGAACTTGGTCATGAATAAATCCGTTGCTTCCTCCTCTTCTGATTCCTCTGTTGGCAGAGGCGGCAGCTCGGAAATATCCTTGAGGCCAAAGTAATTGAGAAATTCCTTTGTCGTACCGTAAAGGATCGCTCGTCCTGTCTTTTCGGCACGCCCTACTTCCTGAACTAAAGCACGTGAGACGAGCGTTTGAATCGGACGCTCACTTTTCACACCCCGCAGGTCCTCCACTTCTGCCCGGGTAATGGGCTGCTTGTACGCAATAATGGCCAGCACTTCAAGCGAAGCAGATGTCAACACTTGGCTTGCGGGATTTTCCACAAGCTTTTTTATTGTGTCGGCTACGGATTGCTTTGTCGTTAGCTGGTACGTACCCGCTAATTGCTTTATTGTGATACCGTGGTCCTCTGCTTCATTATATTTCGTCTCCAGCTCACTTAGTCCAGCTTCCACATCAATTACTTCCACATCTAAATATTGTGCAAGTTGGCGTGACGTCATACCATCATCCCCTGCAACAAATAATAATGCTTCTATTCTACTCATCAAGTTCTTCGAGTCCATCGCCAATTTCCTCCTTTTGTAGTAATACGGTCAGTTCTTCAAAGTTGTTTGTCTGCTCTACAAAGACGACTTGGCGCTTCATTAATTCTAGTAATGATAAAAACGTGACAATCAGCGTTTCCTTATCCTCAAACGGGAATAGTTCTGTAAACGTCGTCTTGCCGCCGCTTTTCTTTAACCGGTCCACAACAGCAAGCATTTGATCCTTAATCGAAATTTCCTGTCTGGCTACACGTGTTTTAAGCGGTTTTTTCAGCTGCTTACGGCGCAGCAGCTTTTGAAATGCCGACAGCATATCATAGACATTGACCTCTGTTTCGAACAGGACTGTCTGTTCAGCCACAGCATATTCGGAAAGATCAGCAGGCGGCCTTGTATAGACTTGTGCCCGCTCTTCTTCGAGCGACTGCAGATTCGTTGCTGCTTCTTTATATTTTTTATATTCGATTAATCGCGTAACAAGCTCCTCACGAGGGTCAGGACCTTCTTCAATAAATTCAGCATCCTCTAACTCTCCCTCATGAATAGGAAGGAGCATCCTGCTTTTGATGGCCAAAAGTGTTGCAGCCATCACTAAATATTCACTCGCTTCATTGAGCTCCAGTTCTTTCATCGTATGGAGATGGTCGATATACTGTGCTGTCAGCTCAGCCATCGGAATATCATATATATCAATTTCCAATCGGTGAATTAAATGCAATAATAGATCGAGTGGACCTGTAAATGCTTCAAGTTTCACTTCATAACTCATTTGTATGCCACCTGTCGTTTGTATATAAATAGTTCAATCATAGTATAGAGGAAAGGTGATTCATTTGCCATATACCCATCCATTGTATGTAGCTTATTGTACATATTTCAACGGCAATCGCGACTATTTCGAATGCCATGAAGTGCTGGAAGAGTACTGGAAGGAAATTGCACCCGGGGATAAAGACCATGTCCTTGTCGGACTTGTACAGCTTGCAACCGGCATGTACCACTGGCGTCGCGGCAACTACAGCGGCTCTGCAAGAATTTTAACAAAATCTCTTCACAATCTCCAACAGAACCGTCATTCAGTTTTTTTACAGCCGCTCGATGATAGATTGCTAGAACAACACATCTTCCAGGCGATTGAAGCTGTCGAGCAGCAAAAGCCTTTCCAGCCATTCGATCTGTCTATTACGGAGCCGGCTTTTTTGGAAACAGTCGCCTCAAAAATTGCCGCGCTTCCACCTGCTGACGAAGACTACCTTCTTCATAAACATATGCTGCGCGACCGGAGTGAAGTACTCGAAGCCCGCATGGCGAAAATTGCAGCCAAAAAAAGCGGCAGCCTATGATCGTATTTCTATCCTTTAGCATTCGTCAATTGCTTTCCATATTAAAAAGGATGGCTCAAAATCGAGTCATCCTTCTTCTAATATCGGCATGCATTTTTGGACAAAAGGCTCGGTTTCGTCATTTGGTTTGATCTCTGTAAAGAGATTCAGGTCACGCAGCTGCTGCAGCATTTCCAGCGCTACCCCTTCCCCACGGTATGACGGCATAACAGTAATATGTTGAATCGTCGCTACAGTACCTTCTGTTCGTACGCCGATAATGCCAACATACTCCTCGTCCTCTTTCCATAAATAAAGCATCCAATTATCCAATTGTTCATATTGTTGAATTGTTTCCATCAAACGCCGGACATCCTTCTCCTGCGGCATGAAGGATAACAATCCCATGGCGATTTTTTCGAGTGTTTTTTTGTATCGTACTAGCATTGTCATATTCCCTCAATTCTAACCACTGCACATCCTACCAAACCTGCTGAGGAAATGCAATATCACAATTTTCCAAATGGCAGTCTGTGGCTTTATTACAGTAAAACGGATTATTGCCCGTTGAACATTGCAATTAATGGACTAATGACATAGATAAATAACAGGGCCCAAGTAATAACGCCTACTAATAAGCCAAGTCCCCATTTCGCTTGTCTTGATAATTTCAAACATTACTCACCCTTTTTCAATGTTAACGGGAGATCATTGGCTACGAGATCCTCATAGCTTTCGCGTGCAATCACCAATTGGTGCTCTCCTGCCTCAGCAAAGACAACTGCCGGGCGTGGGACGCGATTATAATTAGAAGCCATTGAATATCCATATGCCCCTGTACAGAACATAGCTAAAATGTCACCAGCCTCTGCCTGCTGCAGTGCTGCATCGATGATTAGCTTATCACCTGATTCACAAAGCTTCCCTGCCACTGTATATGTAGCATCCTTTTCTTTGTCGGCTTTGTTTGCAATGATTGCCTCATACTTCGCATCATAAAGGGCTGGGCGGATATTATCGCTCATTCCTCCATCGACTGCAATATACTCGCGTATACCCGGTACACTCTTATGTGAGCCTACTGTATAAAGCGATGTACCTGCATCTCCTACAAGCGAGCGGCCCGGCTCAATCCAAATCTCCGGCATAGTTAATTTTACCGCTTCTGCTTCTGCTTGTACAGATTTAATCATTTCCTCCACGTAAACATGCGGCTCGAGCGGCTTATCTTCTTCCGTATAACGGATGCCAAAGCCACCGCCAAGGTTGAGTACTGGACATTCAAACCCGTGCTTCTGTTTCCATTCGCCCATTTTTTTCATTACTTTCCCGGCTGCCAGTGCAAAGCCGTCCGTTTCAAAAATCTGCGAACCGATATGGCAGTGCAAGCCGAGCAATCGTAAAAATTCATGATCTTTCACTTGGGCAAACGCTTCATCTGTCTGTCCATTATTCAAATCAAAGCCAAATTTCGAATCCGCCTGACCCGTCGTAATAAAGTCATGTGTATGAGCTTCTACGCCTGGTGTCACGCGAAGCAGGATATTCATCTTTTGCTGTCTTTTCTCAGCCATTTCTTTAAGTAAAGCAATTTCATGGAAATTATCTACAACGATACAGCCGATTTTTGTATCGAATGCAAGTTCTAGTTCCGCTATAGATTTATTATTGCCATGGAAATGGATGCGATCCTCGGGGAAGCCTGCCTTGATCGCTGTATAAAGCTCTCCCCCAGATACTACATCCAATGAAAGATTTTCTTGTGCAGCCAGCTGATATGCAGCGACACAGGCAAACGCTTTGGAAGCATATGCTACCTGTGCTGTCACACCAAGCTTTTCAAAAGTATCTTTAAATCCACGTGCACGCTTACGGATAAGCGAAGTATCGTATACAAATAGCGGTGTACCGTACTGTTTTACCAGTTCCACTGTATCCACGCCACCAATTGTTAAATGCCCATTCTCTATTGTCTGTGTCCCGTATAAATGCATTTTCTCTCTCCTCACTCAGAAAACAGCAGTTGCTAATTTTCCAAAAAGTCACAAAATATTATATGTGAACTTTAACATAGTGAAGAAAGCTGTGCAACGTGTGCTTAGACATTCCCACAAGATTGTGCATAAATAAATAATTCAGCTGTATTTATGCATTAGCGCTTCCGGTTTTTCGAACCGACAATATATGGTCTGATCGCATTATCAGACATTGGGTAGCGGATCATCACCCGTGCGAATGCCTTCGGGAAGAATGGTACCAATGGCCATAAATAAGGGATTTTCATTGGCCGCAGTGCATATAAATACAAGAAAACTCCGAGGCTGCCAATAAAGAAGCCATTTGCCGCAAAAATAGCGGTCATCGCAAGCAAAAACTGCCTGAATACCTTCGTTGAAATACTCAGCTCATAATGGGGGATTGCAAATGTCAACAGGGCTGTAATGGCTGTATAAAGAATAGCCTCTCCTGTGAACAAGCCGGCATTAATGGCAATATCACCAATCATAATCCCTGCAATTAACCCCATCGCGGTCGAAAGCGGGGAAGGTGTATGAATAGCGGCAATCCTTAAGAATTCAATGCCCAAATCCGCCAAAACAAGCTGTAAATACAGCGGTACTTCTGATTTTTCTGATACGCCGATATAGGAAATACTCTCTGGCAGAATCTCCGTATTTGTCGCCAGTAAGTACCAAAAAGGAAGCAGGAAGAGACTTAAAAAAAAGGCTATATACCGCAGTCCTCTCATGATGGTACCGATCATTGGCGCCTGCCTGAATTCCTCCGCATGCATCAGCAAGTGGAAAATGGACACAGGCATCAGCATGACAGAAGGCGAAGTATCAACCACAATGGCAATATGACCTTCCAGTAAATGGGCTGCGACAATATCCGGCCGCTCCGAGTAACGGACGAACGGCACCGGATTGAACTTCTGTTTAAAGAGCCATTCTTCAAGTGATTTATCCGCCATCGTCAGCCCGTCTTGATGAATTTGCTTGAAACGTGTTTTAATCCATTCCAAATGCTCCTGGTTGACAAGCTCATTCATATAGCAAATCGCCACATCCGTTTTCCCCAATGTGGAAATCTGCTGAAGCTCAAACCGCAGCTGGGGGCTTCTGATCCGGCGTCTGATCAATGAAGCGTTAATAATAATGTTTTCAGCAAAGCCGTCCCGCGAACCCCGGATGACTCGTTCATTGTCCGGCTCTTCCGGGTTTCGCCCCGGATAGCTCCGGAATTCCGTTGTATACGCATATCCGCTTTTTGTAATAATGCCGACCTGTCCGCTTAATACAAAAAGCAGGAATTTTTCCGTCGAAACCGACGGGGTAATGCTCTGGAAGTTAAAGTGGGCATAAAAGTATGCCTCTTCATCCTCAATATCATCATGATGACTATGCTGTAAATGCACGAGCATATTGGACAGATTTGTATTATCAACCAGTCCGCTAACATATACAAGCAGTGCAGGAAGCTCTTGAATAAATACGTCCTGCATAACTAAATCGAACGATACGTCCTTCCCGAACTGATCTTCACAAAATTTGCGTCCTTCTTCTAATGATGTAAATAGTTGATTTTTCATTTATGCACCGTCTTCTTTGTTGTCGCTTCCATCCAGACTTTCAGCTGTGCCAGTATCTTTTTCTCAAGACGTGACACCTGTACTTGTGAAATTCCCAGGCGTTCTGCAATTTCGGTTTGGGTCAAATCCACAAAATAGCGCAAATAAATGATGGATTGTTCCCGCTTACCAAGACGTTTGAGCACCTCCTTTAATGGAATATAATCAAACGGCAGCTGGGATTTTTCATCCCGCATTTGATCCATTAACGTAACGGAATCCCCCTCATTTTCATAGAGCTGTTCATGAAGGGACGCCGGATCGCGCATCGCATCAGTCGCCATGATAATATCATCGACTGACACCTCCAGCATCTCTGCCAGCTCTACCATAGATGGCGGCTTTTCATTCGTCTTCATATAGTTTTCTGTCGCATGGCGGATTTTAAAATTCAGCTCCCGGATCGAGCGGCTCACCTTCACCATCCCGTCATCCCGTAAAAACCGCTGAATTTCGCCTATGATCATTGGTACAGCATATGTCGAAAACTTCACTTCATATTTCAGATCAAACTTATCAACAGACTTCATCAGGCCAATACAGCCAATTTGAAATAAATCATCCAATTCAATCCCCCGGGAAGCAAAACGCTGGACAATGGACCAGACAAGTCGTGTATTGCCTTCAATCATCCTTTTTCGCGCTGCATCATCGCCATTTTGTGCCCGTGCAATCAAATCCCGCATCTCTTCCTGTGTCAATAACGTTTCTGACGGCTGTTCGATTGTCTCCATCCCCCTAATTCATCACATCGCTATTGCTTGGACGGGCGAAAATTTTTTTGTAAAAGTAATCGTCGTACCATGTCCTATATGTGATTCAATCGTGAATTCATCTGAGAAACTTTCCATAATCGTGAAGCCCATACCTGAACGCTCCAAATGCCCTTTTGTTGTAAACAATGGCTCTCTGGCCGACTCGATATCAGGAATTCCGCGCCCCTCATCTTTAATCGAAACGCTTAATACTTCCCCATCCAAAATGGCGTGGACCGTTACCATGCCATACGCACCATCATAGCCGTGGATGATTGCATTCGAAACAGCCTCCGACACAATGGTTTTACATTCAGCCAATTCTTCTATTGTTGGATCAAGATGAGCTATGAAGCTTGTCACAGCAAGTCTCGCCAAACTCTCATTTTCGCTTTTTGCTAAGAATGAAAGGATCATTTCGTTATCCATTTACAATCCCCCTCGCCTGTGAAATTGCTATTTCTTCTCCCCCATGCATCATATAAGCAGCAAGTCCAGAAAAACGGAAGATTTTCTCCATTGTTGGTGAAGGATTTAAAATGATAGTGCGGCCACTTACTGCGTGCAGTTCTCGCATACGTCCTAAAATCAGCCCTACACCAGCACTGTCCATAAACTGTAAATATTCTAAATTCCAAATAAGTGTTTTTAAATCTCCCTGTAGAATGGTCATGGAAATTTGGGATCTCACTTTTTCTACTTCATGGTGATCAAGCTCACCGTATAATTTAATAATCGCTACTTCATTTGGATACATTGTAATTTTACATTTCATCGCTTCTCCTCCTTCGTCTCCTTGATTTCGAGAGCAGGAGATAATCTCCTTTCCAACCGACAAAACTAGTGTTCATTCTGCGTAAGTAGTGCTTAATAGACAAAGGGTTTACTGTCAGTATAGGAAGGCTTTTCTATTTTTATACATTCAAACCGTTAAGGGATACGAATTATTCATCATTAAA
>DEQA01000067.1:21263-26411 GCA_002359075.1 Planococcaceae bacterium UBA3378 | reverse complement strand
AAACGCCTTGGCTTTGCAGATAAAAAGATTGCAGAACTTTGGGACATGACACAAGAAGAGGTATATGCATTCCGCAAGGAACATGGCATTATACCTGTTTATAAAATGGTTGATACTTGCGCGGCGGAATTTGATTCTCAAACACCTTATTTTTACGGCACATACGAGGATGAAAATGAATCGATCAGAACAGAGAAGCCATCTGTTGTTGTCCTTGGTTCAGGACCGATCCGAATCGGGCAGGGGGTCGAATTTGACTACGCAACAGTTCACTCTGTGTGGGCAATCCAGGAAGCAGGCTACGAGGCGATCATCATCAACTCAAACCCTGAGACAGTATCTACGGACTTCTCTATTTCAGATAAATTATACTTCGAGCCGCTGACAATCGAAGATGTAATGCACATTATTGACCTTGAGCAGCCAATCGGTGTTGTCGTGCAGTTCGGCGGGCAAACAGCGATCAATCTTGCGGATAAATTAGCAGCATACGGTGTAAAAATCCTTGGTACATCTTTAGAGGATATCGACCGTGCAGAAAACCGCGATAAATTTGAATCGGCTTTAAAAGAGCTGGCAATCCCGCAGCCTCCTGGAGATACAGCTGTATCAGCTGAAGGGGCACTGGAAATTGCGAAAAAACTCGGCTTCCCTGTGTTAGTCCGTCCGTCTTACGTGCTTGGTGGCCGTGCGATGGAAATCGTCTATAACGAGGAAGAATTGACACACTATATGGAACATGCGGTAGAAGCATCTCCAGATCACCCTGTACTAGTCGACCGCTATTTGACTGGCCAGGAAATTGAAGTGGATGCGATCTGTGACGGAGAGAACGTATTGATCCCTGGTATTATGGAACACATCGAGCGTGCGGGAGTCCACTCCGGTGACTCTATCAGTGTCTATCCGCCGCAGAAATTGACGGAAGCACAGAAAGAAACATTAGTAGATTACACAACACGCTTGGCAAAGGGACTTGGCATTATTGGTTTAATGAATATCCAATATGTAATGAGCGAGGGTGAAATTTACGTGATCGAAGTTAACCCGCGTTCATCTCGTACCGTGCCGTTCCTATCCAAAATCACGAATATTCCAATGGCAAATATCGCAACAAAAGCGATTCTTGGCCAATCTATTGTGGAGCAGGGATATCCGACAGGCTTAGCAAAAGAGCAAAAAGGTGTATTTGTAAAAGTACCAGTCTTCTCATTTGCAAAACTGCGCCGCGTAGACATTACGCTTGGGCCTGAAATGAAATCGACCGGCGAAGTAATGGGGAAAGATGCAACACTGGAAAAAGCATTATATAAAGGCCTGGTAGCAGCAGGTATGGAAATTAAAACACACGGAACAGTATTGTTCACTGTAGCTGATAAAGATAAGGAAGAGGCAATTGCCCTTGCAAAACGCTTCTCAACAGTAGGCTACCGCATCATGGCAACGGAAGGTACAGCAAAAGTATTCGAAGAGGCCGGTGTCCGCACAGATGTAGTCGAAAAAATCGGGGCAAAAGGCAAGACGTTGATCGATGTGATCCAAAATGGTGAAGCACAGCTTGTTGTGAACACATTGACAAAAGGAAAGCAGCCGGCTCGTGACGGTTTCCGTATCCGTCGTGAATCAGTAGAAAACGGAGTGCCATGTTTAACTTCTCTTGATACAGCAGAAGCAATGCTGCGTGTTATTGAGTCGATGACATTCACAGCAGAAGAAATGCCAAAAGCGGAGGTAGTACATTAATATGATTCGCAACGAACGTATGACGGTCGTTCATCAAGCGAAAATTGCTCATAACATTTTTGAATTAACACTACAAGGCGAACTTGTTCAGGACATGGCTCCTGGACAGTTCGTTCACGTACGTGTAGGGGATAGTTTTGAGCCGCTTCTACGACGACCAATCAGTATCGCAAATATCAATAAAGAAATGAACGAGTTTACAATGATTTACCGTGCGGAGGGGCGCGGAACAGAGCTTCTTGCTAAAAAACAAGTAGGCGACACAGCCGATGTATTAGGGCCGATCGGTAATGGCTTTCCGGTAGAGGCAGTGCCGTCCGGAGGGACAGCTCTCCTTGTCGGAGGAGGGATTGGCGTACCGCCGCTTTATGAATTGGCAAAACAGTTACATGCGCGCGGTGTACAAACAATTCATGTGCTCGGGTTCCAATCAGAAAATGTTGCGTTTTACGAGGAGCAATTTTCTGCTCTAGGAGAAACACATTATGTCACAGTAGACGGGACAAAAGGGACAAAGGGCTTTGTCACAAACTTACTGGATGAACTAAAACCGGAATTCGATGTGTTTTATTCCTGTGGTCCCCTTCCTATGTTGAAAGCACTAGAAGCCCAGTTCCCGGATAAACCAGGCTACCTGTCATTTGAGGAGCGCATGGGCTGCGGAATTGGTGCGTGCTTTGCCTGTGTATGCAACACGACAGAGGCAGTGGAAAAAGATTATGTAAAAGTGTGCTCGGATGGGCCGGTATTCCCGAAAGGAGTTGTGGCACTATGAGCCGTATCAATATCGAATTACCTGGATTACAGTTGAAAAATCCGATTATGCCGGCATCCGGATGTTTCGGGTTCGGCCGTGAATATGCACAGCTATATGATTTATCAGTGCTTGGTGCTATTATGATTAAGGCGACAACAGTAGAGACAAGAAGTGGAAATCCAACGCCGCGTGTAGCAGAAACAGCTGCAGGAATGCTCAATGCAATCGGTCTGCAAAATCCTGGCCTTGATCAGGTATTAGCAGAAGAGCTGCCGTTTTTAGCAGCCTATGATGTACCGATTATTGCCAATGTAGCAGGTACTGAAATCGAGGATTATGTGGAAGTAGCAGAACGTATTTCAAAAGCACCGAATGTTCATGCATTAGAGCTCAATATTTCATGTCCGAATGTGAAGTGCGGCGGTATTCAGTTTGGCACAGATCCGGCAACAGCCCAGCAATTAGTCGAGGCGGTAAAAGCCGTTTCAAGTGTACCGGTCTACGTAAAGCTTTCACCAAATGTCACAAATATCGTGGATATCGCAAAAGCTGTAGAAGCTGGCGGTGCTGATGGGATTACGATGATTAATACATTGATCGGTATGCGCCTGGATGAAAAAACAGGAAAGCCGGTCATTGCCAATGGTACAGGAGGACTTTCGGGACCGGCCATTAAGCCTGTTGCCATTCGTATGGTCTATGAGGTATATAAAAATGTGTCGATTCCGATTATCGGCATGGGTGGTGTGACAAATGCACAGGATGTTATTGACTTTATGAGTGCAGGTGCATCAGCAGTAGCAGTCGGTACAGCAAACTTTGTCGACCATTTCGTATGTCCGAATATTATTGAGGCATTACCAGCAAAGCTGGACGAGCTTGGAGTAGAACATATTTCAGAAATTATTGGAAGGAGCCATCGTTAACATGAACAATAAACCAATTATTGCATTGGACTTTCCTGGAGAGAAAGAGGTATTCCAATTTTTAAGAGAATTCGACGAACAGCTTTTTGTCAAAGTAGGAATGGAGCTGTATATGCAGGAAGGGCCGGATATTGTCCGTAAAATTAAGGAAGAGGGCCATGCAATCTTCCTGGATTTAAAACTTCATGATATTCCAAATACGGTCAAGTCTGCGATGAAAGGTTTAGCACGACTAGGTGTAGACTTAGTAAATGTTCATGCAGCAGGTGGCAAGCAAATGATGGAAGCGGCACTAGAAGGACTTGAGGCAGGGACGCCTGTCGGTAAAAGCCGACCTGCATTAATTGCCGTCACACAATTAACATCCACAACCGAGGAGCAAATGCAGCGTGAACAGCGTATTGAGCTGCCGTTAGTTGAATCAGTCCTGCATTATGCACAATTAACAAAGCAGGCCGGCCTCGATGGTGTTGTATGTTCTGTACATGAAGCGCGTGCTATAGCCGAAGCATGCGGAGAGGACTTTCTACGTGTGACACCAGGTATCCGTATGAGCGGAGGGGCGTCACATGATCAGAAGCGTGTGGCGACACCAGACGGCGCACGCCGTGACGGCTCCTCACTCATCGTTGTAGGCCGCGCTATTACAGGAGCAGCCGATAAACGTGCAGCATATAAAGAAGTTTGTGAATTATGGGAGGGAAAATAAGATGACATTACAAAAAGAAATCGCACACGCTATGCTAAAAGTAGGCGCAGTAGAGTTAAATCCAACTGAACTTTTCACTTGGGCTTCGGGCATTAAATCACCAATCTACTGTGATACACGCCTAACGATTTCAGATCCTATCATTCGTAAGCAGCTGGCAAATGGATTGGCAAAAAACATTCAGGAATTTTTCCCGGCAACAGAGGTAGTAGCAGGAACAGCAACAGCTGGTATCCCGCATGCTGCTTGGGTAGCTGATATTCTTGACCTGCCGATGGTGTATGTCCGTTCCAAGGCAAAAGAACACGGACGCGGCAATCAAATCGAAGGTAAATACACACCCGGCCAAAAGGTTGTCGTAGTAGAAGATATCGTATCAACTGGCGGCTCTTCCATTACAGCAGTAGAAGCATTGCGCGCAGCAGGCTGTGAAGTACTTGGTGTCGTATGTGTATATACATATAACCTCCCAAAAGCTGAAGAAGCCTTTGAAGCAGCCGGCATAAAATATGTATCACTTACAAACTTTGACTATTTAGTAGAAGCAGCAAACGAATCCGGCACCATCTCCCAAGATCAGATTCCGTTCTTGAAGGAGTGGCATGGAAAACTTAAAGCTGGAACGCTTTAAGTTTTTCATGCGACGAGGATTGTGATGGCGCAGCCATGACAACCGCAGGAGCACAATGGATAGGGGCCCGGTGATAGCCGGGCTTCATTGCGTAAAGCAGGGAATTTACAAAAATAATCAGGATAATCCTGAAAGGGAAGAAATAAAAATTCTTCAGGCATAGCTGTGGCGAAAGCGAAGCGGCAGCCACACTGGAAAACTTAAAGCTGGAACGCTTTAAGTTTTTCATGCGACGAGGATTGTGATGGCGCAGCCATGACAACCGCAGGAGCACAATGGATAGGGGGCCGGTGATAGCCGGGCTTCATTGAGCAAAGCGGACAATCTATCACAATTAAAAGGATAGTTAGCATAGGGACAGCTTGAAGTCCCTATGCTTTTT
>DEQA01000067.1:3003-21242 GCA_002359075.1 Planococcaceae bacterium UBA3378 | reverse complement strand
TTTTTATATTAAAAAAGATGCTTTACTAGAGAAAAGGAGAGGGTATTCATGGAATTTGGACTTTATTCATTAGGCGATCATATGCCGAATCCGCACACAAACGAATGGATTCCTGCTAGCAAGCGTCTAACGGAAATTGTTGAGGCGGCAAAGCTGGCGGAAGAAGTAGGATTAGATATATTCAGCGTCGGTGAGAGTCACCAAAAGTATTTTACAACACAGGCACATACTATATTATTAAGTGCAATTGCGCAGGCGACAAATACGATCAAGCTTGCCAGTTCTTCCACCATCATTAGCACTTCAGATCCGGTACGAGTGTTTGAAGACTTTGCTACAATCGATTTATTATCAGGCGGACGAGTAGAAATCATTGCAGGCCGTGCCTCCCGTATTGGTCTTTTTGAATTACTAGGCTATGAGTTAACGGATTACGAGGCATTGTTTGAAGAAAAGTTTGCGTTATTGAACTTAATTAATGAACAAGAAGTGGTTAATTGGAAAGGGGAGTTCCGCGCTCCGCTAAAAAACGCTGAAATTTTACCGCGGCCGTTCAACGGAAAACTGCCGATTTGGCGTGCAGTAGGTGGAACGCCGGCAAGTGCCGTGAAAGCAGGAGAAGCAGGTGTTCCAATGGCGCTCGCTACATTAGGAGGAAATGCTCTTCATTTTAAACGTATTATTGATTTATACCGTAAATCTGCTGAAAGGGCAGGACATGATGCATCGAATTTACCTGTTGCCACAACAAGCTTAATGTATTTAACGGAAAATGTGGAGCATGCAATGAATACGATGTATCCCTATTTGAATAAAGGCATGTTCCATGTGAACGGGCGTGGTTATCCGGCGCAGCTCTTTATGGACGGAGATGCAGTAGAGGATGTGCTGATGGTCGGTGATGCGAGTCGTATTGTCGAGAAGGTTCTTCATCAGCATGAGCTATTCGGGCATCAGCGTTTCCTTGCGCAAATTGATTTTGGAGGCATACCATTTAAGGAAGTAGCTAAAACAATCGAGACAATTGGCAGGGACATTTTGCCACAGGTGAGGAAGTATACGAAACAGAACAAATAAATGGAAGTTATGAAACCTATCCCTGTTTTGCACGATGAAAAAATGCCCTCTTGACTTGGAAGGAAGATAAGGGGGCATTATCCTATTCTATTTTGGATTGAAGACATATTTAACAAGTCCCTTTACGTTTGCGTAAAGGGCGGCTTCTGTTCTATCAGATAAATCAAGCTTGGAGAAAATTTGGGTAATATGCTTTTTTACCGTGAATTCGGAAATGTACATAGCTTTAGAAATTTCTTTATTAGAACGGCCTTTTCCAAGCTCGATTAAAATTTCCCTCTCCTTAGGGGTGAGTAGTTCTATAGGATTATCCTCTTCCATTATAGTTTCCGTCTTCATAAGGAGATCTAACACACTTGGATCATAATATTTTCTTCCTTTATAAATTAATTGCAAGCCGTGCAATAACTCCTCAGGAAGTGCTTCTTTCAGCAGATAGCCTTCGACACCAATTTCTTTCGCTTTAATGAAATCTGCTTCTGAAGTAGAGGAAGTCAGTATAACAAATTTACAACTGATCTGCTGCTCTATTGCAGCTTTAATAAGATTTAGACCGGATTCTTTTCCTAATCGGAGATCTACGATGGCAATATCAACAGGACAATTTTTCAAAAGTGACAGGGCGTCCTTACTATTAGTCGCTTCTCCTATTACTTCAATCGATTCTTCTAGGGAAAAGGCGGATTTCAATCCTTTTCTAATTAATGGATGATCATCAATAATCACGATTTTCATAATATATGCACCTCTGATTTTTCCTGGACAGAATGATGAGGAAGGACAATATGAATAGCCGTTCCTTTTTTCTCTCTATTTTTAATCGAAAAACTCCCTCCAAAAGATTGTGCTATGTGCTGCATATTTATTAAACCAATTCCTTTTTCCTGACGTTGTTGTTGAGAGGCAGTAAACCCAATGCCATCGTCACAGATGGCAATACCTATTTTCCCCTTTGCCAGTGTGAATTGAATATCAATAGTAGTACATTTCCCGTGTCTCACAGCATTGCTGCAACCTTCATAAATCATTCGGAATAAGTCCGGTTTAATGGAAGATGAAATATAGGATTCATCACCGACAATCTGATAATGGATGGTTATATCATTCAGTTTCGCATATTCTTCAAGATAATTTCTAACCTGGGTTAAGAAAGACTTTTCTTCCTTTTTTATAGAGCTGAGTCGGTAGATGGCTGCCCGCAGCTCTTTCAGTGTAGAGTTTGCTACTTCGGCTAGGAAGCGGAATTCTTCATTCAACTCTTCCTTTGAGATTGTTTGGCTTTTCTTTTGCAGATTATGAAGAAAGTAGACCATACTGAATAATTTTTGGGATACATTATCATGGATTTCATTGGCTATTCGGTTTTGCTCCTCTGTTATGATCAATTGATCCATAATTTCATCAATATATAACTTTTCCAACATGAATTCCCCAAGCTCCGCAATGAACTCAAATGTACGTTTTAATAAAAATGTGTTTTCCACTTCTTCTATGCCGTTGATTTGGATGCCTTGGACACCGATGTAAGCAGAGGTTTTAATGGTTTTTATCCAATAGTGTTTTTCTTCTATGATCGTATAGAAAGGGTTTTTCTCATACTGAATATCTTGCCAGACTTTATCTAAATGGTCTGAAAGGTGAGAGTAGCCTGTTTTATTTTCCAGGTATATTGTATGCGTTTTTACATCCATTAACCAAAAGAAGGCTGCCTGTTTTTGAGTGCATTTGATTAAAGCGTTAGTAATTTCCAATGTTAGACTATCAGGCCTTTTCTTAACGGAAAAATGGTCCATTAAATGATAAATAGACATAATGTGTTCTAATGTAGTTTTATACATTTCATTTGCTGTTGAAAGCTTCCTGTTCATGACAAGAAGCTGCTCTTGCTGAGAATTTAAAGCAGCGGCCTTTTCGTCAAGCTCTTTTGTAAGTCCGGAAAAAAGCATGACAAGAGAGGTAGTAAGAAGGCAAACTAAATAGATATATGAATTATTAATAAAAGTCTCCATTAGCTGATCAGGCCTGTATAACAAATGAGCAATTAATGTAGCACTGCTTAAATAAAAGGTTAAAATAACCCAGCAAAAGACGGGAGTTAACAAACTTGCTGCTGTCAATACGGGATTAAATGCATACCAGATGAAGGGGCTTTCAATTCCTCCAGTTGGAATGAGCAGCAAGGTCAATCCAATTGTTTCGGTCAGGATGATGCTCCTCAGCACTTTCGAAGAGCCTCTGTACCTTTTTTGCAAGTCAGTAAGAATCCACGTAGCAATGACCAATGAAATAACAACCCCCATCTTAAAAAAGAGGGGGGCCTGTGGCGGAGCAAAGAGAAAAAAGCCGGTAGTCAAAGCAAGCGATATATAACGATACAATAAAACAAGGTGTACCTTGTTAGAAGGGTTCATTGTTAGGAAGTTGATCAATTGGCTAGTCCACTGCATAAGGCGAATCACTCTCGGTTTCTTTCTTTTTATTTCTTTTCTGTATACGTGTTCTAGTGAAGGTGGCTTCATGAACTTCCAGCTGATATATATAGTCTCTTTCAATCACAAAGTAGTGAACTGTATGGAGTGGTGTGTCTTTAAATTGAAATACGGGTAGATCCTTGGCATCGGCTAATTGAATAAGAGATTTAAAAGAATCAAATGAAATAATATTTTTTCCTTCCGTCTGCATCTCTTGCGAAACAGGAATAAGACGGTCACCGAACTTTCTCTCAATTTTTACACTTTCAGAAGACGAGCGATTCATCCTGCTTATTAGGCCTTCCTTATTCATTAAAAGGATGGCTAATAAAAAGAAAGCCGCAGCAGCAGTACAAATATTTCGAAGGAGTGTAATAGAAATACCTAATCCAAATAAGTGCAGTGTATTTGTGTATGTCATCGTTTCGGAATAAGGATAGGAAGAAGTAAAGGATGTATCGCTGGCTAAAAGAACCTCTTCAAAATAGATTTGAAATTTAAGGTTATCTGCCTGTTGAATTTCTTGAACCATCCCGTCCCGGCTAACTGTCCCAGCTAGATTCGGCATGACTTCCAACGTATAAAATTCAGGCCGGATAGACAAGTCCTTTTCAACTTCTGCAATAAATTCTTTGATCATATCTAAATCAATAGACACTTTTTCTTTCATAACCGCTATTTCGGTTCCTTCATTTTTAAAGGAACGCTTTTCCTGTAATGGGAAAGTTCTTTCCCAATATTCGCCGGCTTTTAAGAGAAGCTGAATTTCGTGTGATCCTTCCGCTAAAACAGGTTCCTTAAAATTGATGACCGTATCGAGTGTTACGGGGATGGCTTGTGTAATATTTTTAAAGATCGTATTGCCGGTATCTACCGTACCACCTTCCGGGAAAAGACTATTTGCCGTAATAGTGGTTTTATAATCATAAGTGCTTTGAATAGTAAGTGTATTCTCGTTGTTTTGTGTGACAGTGGCAGGCTGCAGCCAGGTGAAAATAGCCAATATAGCTGAAGCAGCCAGGAAGATTAACAACAGATAGTTAATGATTGTATGGTTTTTCTTTACGAAATGCTTGAACATTTTTACTTTCATCAATTTCATCAATCCTCTTCATTTGTATTAGATGGTACTTCTACAGGACTGGTGATTTCCTTATCTGTTAGGCTTCCTGTTTGACTATTTTCTAGCTGCGTATCTGGCTGCTCTTTTATGTCGCTTGATTTTTCCTCTGTTTTTGTATTTATTTCCTTGTCCTGCTCCTCTATATTCTCTTCTATCGGACTTGCGGGAGGTACTGGTACAATCGCCGGCGCTTCTTCTATTACAAAGGAGGGAAGAACCGACGATATTTCCGCTTCGCCTCCGTCCCATCGTGCAGTAATATACAGTGTATTGCCGATTACCGATGCGGCATCTCCTGTAATGGTAAACTCTCCGCTGGCACCGGGAGGGATATAGGGATCAAAATAATCAATTGCATAATCAAAGGCTGCTGTGATATTCAACTGTTCTATATAAATCGTTTTATCGGTGTTATTGGTAATCCAGAACCTTGGGATTTCATCATATCGGATAGCTATTAAAGCATGATCTTCCGAAACAAAGGATACCGATCCGGCATTTTCGAGTCCTGCTATCGTATAACTGCTGCTTTGAAAGAAGAACAGGGAGATAGAAAAAAAGAAAGCAACTCCAATCAACAGACGCTTCACAAATAAATTCCTCCTCACATATAGATACGTAATAGTGAGAGCTATGAATACTAACAAGCTCCATCATAAAAAAGTAGTTCAAATGTCTTGGGGAAAAGCAGGCTAAATCAGGAAGTGTTTTACTTCTGCTGTATTATATATATATAATTTATAAATGAAGTATAACCAAAGAACCTTAAAAATAACTGTAATATGGATAGTTTTGGTACTTTTTCTTTATATACCTAAATAATCCTTTTTAAAAAGTCATATAAACAAGAAAAAAGAAGCATAGCCCCATAGCTTATTGAGACAACGCTTCTGTTTGAAATATTATTTACCGTCAGTACGTTTCGCGCTTACATTCAGGTCAAAATCATTAAAGGTGCCTGACCTTACATCTTTTGTTTCAACAGTCAGGTTGAGATCTTTTGATGCTCCTGGGGCTAATTTAAATGTTACGGTATTACTGCTGCTGGCATTTTTAATTGTTAATGTTTCGGCGCTGTTGTTACTGCCGCTTCCTGGAGGCCATCCTGGCAAGAATTGTGCTGAAGCATCTGTTTCACTCGCTACTGCAACATCTTCACTCAAGCTCATCGACTTCTTTCCTTTTACTGCTTGTACTGTCACCTCAATATCCTTCTCGGAATTGTTTTTTACAGTAAATAACTTATTCCATTTATATACGCTATCATTTTGTACACCGTAACTACCTTGGTGACCTTTGTTTAAATCAACAACCAGCTCCCCATGGCCATTGTAGCCAGGTGCGGCATGGTCAGCATTAGCAACTAGAGCTAATAGAGCATCATTCGTATTTTTCACCGATACAGACATATCACTTTTCACATCTGCACTTGAGAAAGACATCGCTGCCATTGCGCTGGATGTAGCAAGCAGGAAAGCTACAGATAATAATCCTTTTTTCATTTTCACTCTAAAATTCCTCCCAGATTTTTTTCCGGCTGTTTACCGGTAATGGAACTAATAACAGTATATGGATTGAATTCCAGCGTTTAGCCTTACTCAAAAGGAGGCTTTAGGCAGTCCGTCTGTCTACTTTTACCTACTACCAATGAGGCTGACTGTTACATCTATTGCCTAATAGCAGTAGTCCAATAGTGGAAGAAAGATCCCACCTTTGTGTAATTATACTTCTAGCATTTTCCACTACAATATACAGGAGGGGGGATGGAATGAAGGTTGTAAAGAAAATAGCAAATTGGATTTTGATTATCATCGTTTTAATGGCGATAGTAGGTGCTGCATGGTCTGCCATTGCGAAAGAGCCCACCCTTTATTCGGTGATTCGTTCCAATAGTATGTATCCCATATGGCAGAGGGGAGACATGGTGATCATCGAAAACATGAGCAGGCATAAGGAAATCGAAAAAGGCGATATCATTTTCTTCAAAAGTGAAGAAGGAAACCTGGAAGGACAAGGCTGGATTGCCCATCGCGTTTTAAGTGGAAATGAAAAGGATGGCTACATTACAAAAGGGGACGCAAATGCGGATACGGACCAGGCGTTGGATGGTGTAGGCCCAATTAAAAGGGAGTGGATTGCGGGCAGAGCTTTAACGATAGGAGGGCAGCCGATTATTCTTCCTAAACTCGGTTATCTATCCCTATGGGTAGAGAAGTATCAAAGTAATTCTTATGTGCTGCCGGGCTTTGCTGTTCTTCTTGCTCTTATCATCGGTATAGGAGAATTAAAAAACGCTAAAAAGAAACAAAAGAAAAAAGGAGGATTGGATCTTCCGCTCATTTATATGCTGGGTGGTTTAACCATTTCCATTGTTATGGCTGCGACAATGATTATTTCCTATCAAAGGATAAATATCATATATGAGGTATCGGAAGAGAATAGAGGAGTCTTAATGGGAAGTGCGGTAGGAATTTTGAAAGCTGGACAAGAAGTGGAGAAGCCTCTGACGACTCTCAGCAATAACGGTATCATTAAGCTGGTCGGTACTTTAATAACAGATGACCCGCAAATTTCCCTCAGCGATGAATTGGTTGGACTTTCTAAAGGGGATATCGTTGAATCTGAATTTACGGTGTCTGCAGAAAAAGTAGGGAAGTATAATTCCAGCATCGAGATAGGGTTGTTTTATCCGTTTCTTCCTAGTTCATGGATTTACTTTTTGGCAGGGAAAAGTTACTGGCTGGCTCTAGTAGTTATTTCATTAATTCCCGGGCTCCCATTGATGATTTATCCATTTACAGAACGAAAGGTCCGCAGAACGGTAAAAAAGAAATTTAGACAAACAAAACGAAAAGTACTTGCCCATTTGCCGTTTTAATTGGGGAGAATATAAGTAATGGTTTAGAAAAATACGCCTCAGAAGTGGATCTCTGAGGCGCATTTTTTATGATTGTTTACGTAGTTGAAGAATGATCTGTTCATCCGGTGTTACATATAGTGTCTTTTGCTCGAAATAAATAACAAATCCGGGCTTTGCACCATTCGGCTTTTTCACTTGGCGGATCTCCGTATAGTCGACAGGCACGGAGGAAGATTCGCGCGCTTTACTGAAGTAGGCGCTTAATACAGCTGCTTCGTGAAGCGTTGTTTCATCGGGCTGGTCCGTATGAATGACGACGTGGGAGCCTGGAATATCCTTCGTATGGAGCCAAGTATCACTTTTTTTTGCAAGCTTGAATGTTAAATAGTCGTTCTGCTTGTTATTTTTACCGACAGAAATGGGAATGCCTGTAGAAGAAATGAATTTTTCAGGTTCCGGTTTTGTCGGTTTTTTCTTTTTCTTAGAGGCACGAAGGCGCAGATAGCCCTGTTCTGCGAGTTCTTCGCGGATTTCTTCGATATCGGCAGGAGCAGCCTGCTGTACTTGCTGGCTCAGCATTTCAAAGTACTGAATCTCATCCTCTGTTTTTTGTTTTTGTTCTTCAATCATAACGAGCGCATTTTTTGCCTTGTTGTACTTTGTATAGTAGCTTTGCGCATTTTCAATCGGTGTTTTCCGCGGGCTTACCGGGATGGTTACTTGGTCACCGGTATAATAGTTTTCCACGGTCACACGTTCAACGCCTTTTTCAAACTTGTACAAGTTTGCCATCAATAGCTCACCGAATAATTGAAATTCATCCAGCTTACTGGCGCGTGCATAGTCCTGGTCAAGCTTTTTCAGCTTCAGGCGCAGCTTGTCGATTTCATTTGATAACCAGCGTTCTAGATCGCCTGCCTGCTGTTTTACGCGGTCGCGCTCAGCCCGGGCAAAAAAGACGCGGTCCAGCAGCTCGCCAAGTGTTACATATGTCGCCTTCGTTCCTTCTATATGGCGAAGATCTGCGGGCGAGAAGGCAGCTTTTCCGTTTTCTTTATAAGTTGGTTGTTGGGCTTCTTCCACTTCTCTCATAAATTCGCGGAAAATAGACGGATGATTTGTACCGTCTAACCGGTATAACAGCTCTGCTGCATGTAACGGGGAAAAGCCGGCAAAATGCTGGACAATTTCCTTCGGTTCACGCGGCCGGCTGAAAAAGGTTGTGATTTCTTCATCCGACACATTAAAAGGGTTTACCTTATCCTGTGCGGGAGGTCCGATATAGGTTTGGCCGGGAAGCACCGTTCTGTAGCTATTTAAGGACGGAGGCAGATGCTTTAAGCTGTCGAGTATGCGCATATTGTCCGCATCGACCAAAATACAGTTACTGTGGCGTCCCATGATTTCCACAATCAGCTTTCGTACTACAGGATCCCCGATTTCATTTTTGCTTTCCACCGTCATGACGATGATTCGTTCGCCTTCTTGTGCTTCGATCCTCTGAATAAAGCCTCCCTCTAAATGCTTGCGCAAAAGCATGCAAAACATCGGGGGCTCAGATGGGTTGTCGACTGTCTGCTCCGTAATATGCATACGAGCGTAAGAAGGATGGATGGAAATCAGTAATTTATGATTAGCGCCGCCTGCACGGATTTGCAGCATTACTTCCAGTGCATTTGGCTGATGAATTTTCGTAATACGCCCTGTAGCTAATTTTTGAAGCTCTTTTGTCATAGCGCGTGTAAATAATCCGTCAAAAGCCATAGTTCATTCCTCTTTCATTTGTGGTGTTACACCACATTTATTTCACTATACATTTGTCAATCCATTCTCTCTTATGATAGCATTTTTTCTTACAGCTGCCGATGTTTACATATTTATATAAAATCAATCGGCATAACAGGTCAAACATATGCTATAATTATTGCAGTATGCAAAGAAGGGTGTGACGAACCTTGGTGCGTAGTATGACGGGCTTTGGCAGGGGTGTCACAACAACGAAATCTCATCAACTAACCGTTGAAGTTCGTAGTGTGAATCATCGTTTTTTAGAAATTAATACGAAATTCCCGAAAGAATGGATGGAGTCGGAAGTGCTGGCGAAAAAAATGCTGTCACAGGCTTTATCGCGCGGGAAACTCGATGTCATTATTTTTTTGAAGGAGCTTCAGACGGCTGAACAGAAAATTGCGATTAATTGGCCGTTATTAGAGGCATACCGAAAAGCGAAAGAAGAGCTGTCACAAAATATGCTGGTAGAGGAAAAGTGGACGATGCAGGAAATCGCCATGCTCGACCAAGTGTTAGCAATCGAAAAAGAAGAGCTCGTTAGTGATGAAGTGCTCGCAGCGGTAGAACAGGCATTAACAAATGCCATTTCTGACCTCATTGCGATGCGGGAGCGGGAAGGTACAGAGCTAAAAGCTGTTATGCTACAGTATAAAGAGCAGCTGCAGGCACAGGTACAATGCATCCGCCAAACATCAGGAGAGGCCGTGGCGAAATACCGGGAGCGCCTTAAGCAGCGACTTGAGGAGTTTACGAACGGCCATTTGCTGGAAGACCGCTTGCTGACGGAAGTAGCACTGTTTGCCGAACGGGTGGATATTAGCGAAGAGCTGGATCGTCTCGACAGCCATTTTCTGCAGCTGGCAGAGACGCTGGAGGAACGGGTGCCGATTGGCCGTAAGCTTGATTTTCTCATGCAGGAAATGCACCGTGAAATCAATACAATCGGCTCGAAAAACCAGTCTTCCGAAAGTTCGATTGCTGTTGTTCAGGCAAAGACAATTTTAGAGAAAATGCGAGAGCAAGTTCAAAATATTGAATAGCTAGAAGGAGTTATAGATGAAGAAACAACGTGGCTTATTAATCGTATTATCAGGTCCATCGGGTGTTGGAAAAGGAACGGTTCGTAAAGAGCTTTTCTCGCAGGCCGATACGAATTATGAATATTCGATTTCAATGACAACGCGTAATCCTCGCGAAGGAGAAGTAGATGGTGTAGACTATTTCTTTAAGACACGCGAGGAATTCGAGGCACTGATCGAAGAAGGCGGCTTGCTGGAGCATGCTGAATTCGTAGGGAATTACTACGGGACACCGCTTGCTTATGTAAACGAAACGCTTGATGCCGGACGTGATGTATTTTTAGAAATTGAAGTACAGGGAGCAAGGCAAATTCGAGAAAAGGCACCCGACGCATTGTTTATTTTCCTGGCACCGCCAAGCTTATCGGAGCTGAAGGCACGCCTAGTTGGCCGTGGTACGGAAACGGACGACATTATACTAAAGCGGATTGCTACAGCAGAGGCGGAGCTGGAGATGATGAGTTTATACGATTACGTTGTAGAAAATGATGAAGTAGAAAATGCGTGCGACAAAATCAATGCGATCATCAAGGCGGAACACTGCCGCCGTGAGCGTGTAGAAAAAATTTACTTATCCATGTTGAAGGGAGAATAATCCATGTTATATCCATCAGTAGATGCTTTAAAAAAAGAAATCGATTCAAAATATTCATTAGTGAGCCTAGCTTCCAAGCGTGCTCGCCAAATGCAGGAAGAGGGCGGCGAACGTCTTCATAAATACGTATCCTATAAGCCGGTAGGCAAAGCGTTGGAAGAAGTAGCAACAGGTGTGCTGAAAAAAGAGCAGCAGGACGAGTCAGCTATTTACGAGGATGAAGTTTAATAATTGTGCAGGTAGCTCCCGGAGAAGTTTCTTTGGGAGCTTATCATTTGAAAGGGAGAAATTTTTATGCAAAAGAAACATATTTTACTTTGTGTAACAGGTGGAATTGCAGTTTATAAAGCGGTTGCGCTTGTGAGTAAACTAACACAGGCGGGCTTTACCGTAAAAGTGATCATGACAGCATCTGCGCAAAAATTTGTAAACCCATTAAGCTTTCAAGTGATGTCTAAACAGGATGTATTTTTCGATACATTCGATGAAAAGGATTCAAATGTCATTGCTCATATCGATTTGGCAGACTGGGCAGACCTTGTGTTGGTGGCACCCGCCACAGCGAATATCATTGGCAAACTGGCAAACGGAATTGCAGATGATATGGTCACAACGACGCTCCTTGCGGCAACAGCGCCTGTTTGGATTGCACCGGCGATGAATGTCCATATGTATGACCACCCTGCAGTAAAGCGCAATATTAAGCAGCTGCATGCAGATGGTTACCGCTTTATCGAGCCATCAGAAGGATATTTGGCATGCGGCTATGTAGGAAAAGGACGCTTGGAAGAGCCGGAGAAAATTACAGAGCTGGTGAAACAGCATTTTCAGCCAGCCTTTCAACCGTTAAAAGGAAAGAAAGTAGTCGTATCGGCTGGTCCCACACGTGAAAAAGTAGATCCTGTGCGTTTTCTAACAAATTTCTCCTCAGGAAAGATGGGCTATGCAATGGCCGAAGCAGCACGGGATTTGGGCGCGGAAGTCATTCTTGTAACCGGTCCGACCAGCCTGGCAAAGCCTTCCGGGATGAAGGTAGTGAACATTGAAAGTGCCCAGCAAATGTTGGAAGCGATTTTAGCAGAATACGATTCTGCGGATATGGTGATCAAGACAGCTGCAGTAGCTGACTATCGTCCTAAACATATACACAGCCAAAAGATGAAAAAACAACCGGGTGCGGCCGTATTGGAGCTCGAGCGGACGACTGATATTTTAGCAACGCTTGGGGCACATAAAAAACATCAGCTCTTAGTCGGATTTGCAGCAGAAACGAATGATGTAGAAAATTACGGACAGCAAAAGCTGCAAAAGAAAAACGCTGATTACATCGTCGCAAATGATATTACAGAGGCAGGCTCCGGCTTTGGAACAGATACGAACAGTGTTACGCTGATCGGTCACGGCTACAAAAAAATCTTTCCCCATCTTTCTAAAAAGGAGCTTGCTTACCGTCTTCTTACAACGATAGCAGAGAGGGAAGATTTCAAATGACACTAGTCGTTGCCCAAGTGATTGTCGATGTAGCAGCGTATCCGGTGGACCGCCCTTTTGACTATGTAGTGCCTGAAGAATGGCACGCTTTAATTGAGGTAGGGAGCCGTGTAAAAGTTCCATTTGGACCGCGTAATGTATTAGGATTTGTAGTGGCACTCCAACATGAAACCGACGTGCCGATGAATAAAATCAAGCCGGTGTCACAAGTGCTGGATATTGAGCCGGTATTAACAAAAGAAATGCTGGAAATGGCTAAGTGGCTGAAACAGCAGACGATTTGCTATGAAATTGATGCTCTTCAGGCTATGCTGCCATCAGCACTTCGAGCAAAATACGAAAAAATTGTTCACCTATGTGGTAAAACAGAAGAGGTACCTTCATCATTACGGCCCTTTTTCAACCGAAATGGAAAAGCAGATTTCAAAAGCTTTGAAAAAGCAGGCCTTCTGCATGAACTCAAAAAAGCTGTAAAGGATGGCTTTGTCACAATCGAAAACAGTGTAAAGCAGCAAGGAGCAGTAAAGGAAATCCGTAAAGTGCAAATCGATCAGGATCAGGCGAAGCTTGAAAAGATTGAAGCGGAAATTTCCAAGCGTGCACAGAAACAAAAACAACTTGTACAGTGGATGGCAGAGCGTCCTGGACAAGTTTTTTTACCTGATGAAGTATGCAGTAAAGCTGGCGTCACAATGGCAGTACTACAAACGGTCATTGAAAAGGGGGCAGCTGCCTTCATTAAAGAGGAAGTATACAGGGATCCGTTTACAAAGGATGTTGCGAAAACGGATTTTCTCAAGCTAACAGATGAACAGGAGACCGCTCTTTCTGCGATTACCGGGGCAATGGATGGACAGATTTCTGAAACATTTCTGCTTCAAGGCATTACGGGAAGCGGTAAAACGGAAGTGTATTTACAGGCCATCCAGCATACGCTCCGGGAAGGGAAGGAATCGATTGTTCTTGTTCCTGAAATTTCCCTTACGCCGCAGATGACAGAGCGTTTCCGATCGCGTTTTGGGGAGCTGGTGGCCGTTATGCATAGCGGTTTGTCCGTTGGTGAAAAGTATGATGAATGGCGGAAAGTCCAACAGGGTAAGGTGAAGGTAGTAGTCGGTGCCCGTTCGGCTATCTTTGCTCCCTTTGAAAATCTCGGGCTGATTATTTTGGATGAAGAGCACGAGTCAACTTATAAGCAGGAGGATTCGCCACGCTACCATGCAAGGGATGTTGCCATTTGGCGCAGTGAGTATCATAAATGCCCGGTTATTTTAGGAAGTGCGACACCGAGCCTGGAATCCTTTGCGCGTGCAAAGAAAGGTGTATACACGTTACTGACCTTGAAAAAGCGTGCAATGAATCAAAATTTACCGACTGTTCACATAGTCGACATGCGGGAAGAACTAAAGCTTGGAAATCGTTCAATGTTTTCTATCCAATTGGCGGATGCGATCCGGGAGCGCCTTGAAAAAAAGGAGCAAACCGTCCTATTTTTAAATCGTAGAGGCTACTCCTCTTTTGTACTGTGCAGAGATTGCGGAACAGTGGTAGAATGTCCAAACTGCGATATTTCGCTTACCTACCACCGCTTTAGTGAAAAGCTGAAATGCCATTATTGTGGTCATGAAGAGTACGTGCCGCAAGTATGTCCGGAATGTGCAAGTGACCATATCCGCTTTTTTGGTACAGGTACGCAAAAGGTCGAGGAAGAGCTGCATAAATTATTTCCGGAGGCGCGTGTTCTTCGGATGGATGTGGACACAACGAATAAAAAAGGTGCGCATGAGACCATTTTGGATGCCTTCGGGCGGGGAGAGGCAGATATTTTGCTTGGTACGCAAATGATCGCTAAAGGACTTGATTTTCCGAACATCACACTTGTAGGGGTATTAAGTGCTGATACGAGTCTGCATTTGCCGGATTACCGATCAGCCGAGCGGACCTTTCAGCTGCTGACACAGGTGAGCGGGCGTGCCGGGCGCCATGAAAAAGAAGGGGAAGTGTTTGTCCAAACCTATACACCTGAGCATTATGCGATTGAGCTTTCGAAGGAACAGCTGTACGAGCCGTTTTATGAGCGGGAGATGTTAGTACGGAGACAGGCAAACTATCCTCCTTACTATTATTTGGCCCTCATTCAAGTTTCCCATGAAGATGTTATGATGGCTGCAGAATACGCTGCACGGGCAGCAGAATACCTGCGGGCCAATCTGTCGTTTAATGTGTCGATTATCGGCCCAACAACAGCGAGCATCAGCCGTCTCCAAAATAGATATCGATACCAATGTTTGATAAAATATAAAGTAGAACCCAAATTGATTCCGGTACTTTTACAGTTAATAAAACTGTACCGTTCAGAATGGATAAAAAAAGGAATTCAGCTCACAATCGATTTGGATCCTTCCATGATTTGAGCTTGTGAAAGAGGTAAAAAATATATGGCAATTAAAGAAGTAGTGAAGGCACCTGCAAAGGTATTGTCTTCCAAAACGAAAGAAGTAGACGTGATCGATGAAAAAATTATCGAGCTTTTAGATGATTTATACGACACGATGGTGGAATACGACGGCGTGGGGATTGCCGCACCGCAAATCGATGTTGATTTACGGGTAGCGATTGTAGAGCTTGGAGAGGATATTTTAGAGATGATCAATCCGGTTGTGCTAGAAACGCGCGGAGAAGCCGAAGATGTAGAAGGATGCCTGAGTTTCCCCGACTTATTCGGAATGGTAAAGCGTCCTACGTATGTAAAAATTGAAGCGGCAGACCGTGAAGGCCGTATTTACGAGTTAGAGGCAGAGGAATTTGAAGCCCGTTGTATTTTGCATGAAATCGATCACCTGGACGGAGTGCTTTTCGACTCGAAAATGACGCGTGTATTGACACAGGAAGAGCTGGATGAAATGTACGCGGACGTTGAGGAGGAGTAATATGACATCTGTTGTTTTTATGGGGACACCTGCCTTTTCGGCACCCATCCTTCGCATGCTGCATGAAGAAGGCTATCAAGTACTGGCTGTAGTGACACAGCCGGATCGCCCTGTAGGCCGCAAAAAGGTGCTAACGCCTCCGCCTGTAAAGGAAGAGGCAGTAAAACTTGGACTGCCGGTTATCCAGCCGGAAAAATTACGCGGTTCCGAGGAGCTCCAGCAAATTATCGGTCTTGAAGCTGACTTAGTCATTACGGCTGCTTTTGGTCAAATCCTACCGAAGGAGCTGCTTGTAGCACCCCGTCTTGGCTGTATCAATGTTCATGCTTCTTTACTGCCGCAATACCGTGGGGGCGCTCCTATCCACCAGGCGATTATCGACGGACAGGATACGACGGGCGTGACAATTATGTATATGGCTGAGCAGCTGGATGCCGGCGATATCATTTCCCAACAGGAAATTGTGATTGAAGATACAGATCATACGGGAAGTATGTTTGAAAAGTTAAGTGAGGTAGGACGTGAACTATTAAAGGAGACATTGCCTTCAATTATCAATGGAACGAACCCGCGTATCCCGCAGGATGAGTCTAAGGTGACCTATGCATCGAATATTAGCCGTGAACAGGAGCGGATCGACTGGTCAAAGGATGCACGGACGATTTACAATCAAGTACGCGGACTTCATCCTTGGCCGGTTGCCTATACGACATTTGAAGATGCCAATTTTAAAATATGGTGGGCGCAGGTTGGTACAACGTCCAATGATCGTAAGCCAGGGGAAGTAACGGCCATTCATAAAGACCATTTTGAGATTGCTACAGGCGACGGTGGTTCGCTGGCTGTCTATGATCTACAGCCGGCTGGCAAAAAGCGTATGTCAGCTCAAGATTATCTCCGAGGGACAGGCTCAAAGCTACAGATTGGAGACCGTTTTGAATGAGTAAAAAGAAGCAACAAATCTGGGATGGCAATGTAAGGGATGCAGCCCTTTCCATTCTGCTCGCGGTCGATAAAAACCAAGCATACAGTAATCTGCTCCTTCACCAGACGATCGAGAAATATAAAATCGATGCAAAGGACCGCGGTTTATTAACGGAAATGACATACGGAACATTGCAGCACAAGCTGACTCTGGATTATTATTTGGAGCCATTTATCCGCGGAAAGGTGGATTTATGGGTACGTTGGCTTTTACGTCTATCGTTATATCAAATGGAATATTTGACACGCATTCCGGCACATGCTGCTGTAAATGAGGCAGTGGAAATTGCCAAAAGACGCGGACACAAAGGAATCGCTTCTATGGTAAATGGCATATTGCGTTCTGTTTTACGCGAAGGTGTTCCATCGACAGCGGCCATTCAAAACCCGGTGGAGCGGCTGGCGGTTGAAACAAGCCATCCCCAGTGGCTGGTAGAGCGCTGGGTGGAAAGCTACGGCTTTGAAGAAACCGCGGCTATGCTGCATGAAAATAATATCCCGCCGGTGCAAACAGTTAGAGTCAACATAACACGCGCAACTGTCGCAGAGGTATTGGCGTCTCTAGAGGCAGAAGGGGTGAAAGCACAGCAAAGCGATATGATGCCTGAATGTATTCACCTGACAAATGGAACAGCAGCGCGTACAATGGCGTTTAAAGAAGGACTCATCACGATTCAGGATGAAAGTTCCATGCTGCCTGCCAATGTGCTTGCTCCGCAGCCAGGCATGAAAGTACTTGATATGTGTGCAGCACCAGGTGGCAAAACGACGCATATAGCAGAAAAAATGGCGAATGAGGGGTCTATTCTAGCGTTGGATCTGCATCCCCATAAGCTTGATCTAATTGAGGAAAATACAGCGCGTCTTGGATTAGATATTGTTCAGACAGCTCCTGTTGATGGGCGTAAAGCAGCAGATTTGCTTGCAAAAGAAAGCTATGATGCAGTGCTTGTCGATGCTCCGTGTTCAGGATTGGGAGTTATGCGGCGGAAGCCCGATATTAAATATACAAAGCGCGAAGAGGATTTAGAAAGTTTGCAGACAATCCAATTAGCCATTTTAGATAATGCAGTCCAAGTACTAAAATCCGGGGGTCGTCTCGTATATAGTACATGTACTGTAGATAAACGTGAAAATGAAGGGACAGTAGAGGCATTTATCTCCGCACACCCGGAAATGGAACGGGAAGAAATAACAAATTTACCGGAAAAATTATTAGCGAAACAAAATAACGGGATGCTGCAAGTATTCCCGCATGATTTTGGAAGTGACGGCTTTTTCGTTGCCTCATTTCGTAAAAAAGGAGAAACAATTTAAGTAATGGACCAAAATAAATTTGATGAACGTATTCAAGACTTAGTAGAAGAGGCGGAAGTGAAGCCGGTTCGTCGTCAGAAAAAAGAAAAGCCCAAGTTGAAAGAATCCATTTATTCATTGCGTCCCGATGAATTACAGCAATGGTTGAAGGACAATGGTGAAAAGCCGTTCCGCGCCGGGCAAATTTACGAGTGGCTATACAACAAGCGTGTAAAAACATTTGAAGAAATGTCCAACCTGTCAAAGGGTCTCCGGGAGAAACTAGAAGAGAATTTTGCTCTAACGACACTGTCAACACTCGTCAAGCAGGAATCAAAGGATGGAACAATCAAATTTTTATTCCAGCTGCAGGATGGATATTCTATTGAAACAGTATTAATGCGGCATGATTACGGGAATTCTGTCTGTGTAACGACACAGGTAGGATGCCGAATCGGCTGTACATTCTGTGCTTCTACATTAGGAGGGCTAAAACGCCATTTGCTGGCAGGTGAAATTGTCGAGCAGGTTGTCAAAGTCCA
>DEQA01000067.1:0-2874 GCA_002359075.1 Planococcaceae bacterium UBA3378 | reverse complement strand
CGTCATATTACCGTTTCGACTTCCGGTATTGTGCCGAAAATTTATCAATTTGCAGATGAGCAATTGCAAATCAATTTTGCTGTTTCTCTTCATGCACCAAACCAGGAAGCGCGCCAAAAGTTAATGCCAATCGCCCGCGCTTATAAAATTGATGAATTATTGGAAGCGGTACGCTATTATACGAAGAAAACAGGCCGCCGTGTGAGCTTTGAATACGGCTTGATGTCGGGCGAAAATGACTCGGTTGAAATTGCCAATGAATTGGCTGACTTAATCAAAGGAATTAAGTGCCACGTTAACTTAATTCCAATCAATTATGTACCGGAACGCGACTATGTCCGCACATCACGCAGCAGTATTTTTGCGTTTGAACGTGCATTAAAAGAGCGGGGCGTGAATGTAACAATCCGCCGTGAGCAAGGAGCGGATATCGCAGCAGCTTGCGGACAATTGCGCGCACAGGAACGACAAGATGAAGTGAGGTAGGTGACCATTATGAACTTTACAGTCGAAAGTGATGTTGGATTGAAACGTACAGTAAATGAAGACCGGGTTGCGTTCGTTGAGCGGCCCGATCAATTCAAGCTTGCCATTTTGGCAGACGGCATGGGTGGTCATAATGCAGGTGATGTGGCAAGCGAAATGGCAATTGAAAAGCTGCGAAATCTTTTTCTAACAGAGGAAGGAAGCAGTTTCCATTCCCATGAAAGCTGTAAGGAATGGCTTCGTGATGCTATATCACAAATTAATCATGAAGTTTATCGTTACTCCCTATCACATGAAGACTGTCAAGGAATGGGGACTACGCTTATTGCCGTACTCGTTCACCATATGGACTGCATCGTCAGCCATATAGGGGACAGTCGGGTTTATCATTTCACGAACGAGGCGGTTACGCTGATTACGCGTGACCACTCGTATGTGAATGTTTTATTGGAAAGTGGCCAAATCAGTGAGGAAGAGGCACAAAACCATCCACAGAAAAATTTTATTTTAAAATCATTAGGGACAGAAAGTTCGATCCAGCCGGATTTTTATGATGTACAGGTAGAGGAAGACTCTTATTTGCTCATTTGTTCAGATGGACTCAGCAATAAACTGACTTCAAATGAAATGGCTGCTATTATTACGCTGCCTATGTCACTGAAGGAAAAAGGAGAAAAACTCGTCAAGCTGGCAAATGACAGCGGTGGAGAAGATAATATTTCCCTTATATTAATGACGATGAAAGAGGAGGTGTAGGCATGCTGATTGGAAAACGAGTAGGTGAACGTTATGAAATTCTATCGCTCATCGGCGGTGGTGGGATGAGCCATGTTTACTTGGCACACGATATTATTTTAAGTCGTGATGTGGCAATTAAGATTTTGCGGTATGATTTTTCGAACGAGGAAGAATTGCATCGACGTTTTCAGCGTGAAGCGCTATCTGCTACCAGCCTAACCCATCCCAACATTGTGAGTGTCTATGATGTCGGAGAAGACGGAGATATGCACTATATTGTAATGGAATATGTTAAAGGTAAGACATTAAAGCAATACATACAGGAGTTTTCTCCGTTGTCTCCTGCAAAAAGCGTCCACATTATGAAGCAATTGACATCAGCAATAGCCCATGCTCATGAAAACGGGATTATCCATCGGGATATCAAGCCGCAAAATATTTTAATGGACGCAGAAAGAAATGTGAAAATTACAGACTTTGGAATCGCAACAACACTGAATGCGACAAGTTATACGCAGACGAACTCTGTGATGGGTACGGTTCACTATCTTTCCCCCGAACAAGCACGTGGCGGCGGAGCGACGGAAAAGTCGGATATTTATTCACTAGGAATAGTGTTATATGAGCTGTTGACAGGAGAGCTGCCATTCTCAGGTGAATCGGCTGTTTCAATCGCCTTAAAGCATCTCCAGTCAGAAACACCGTCTGTGAGGGCTTTTGATGCATCGATCCCGCAGGCGCTTGAAAATGTCGTGTTAAAAGCGACGGCAAAGGATGCGAACCATCGCTACCATAGCATGCATGAGATGGAGGAAGACTTGCAAACCTGCTTATCGGCAGCACGTATAAACGAGCCGAGGTTTTCCCTGCCGATTGATGATGAGGCGACAAAGGCTATTCCGATTATTAGAGAGAAGCTGCCGGTTGATGAGCTGTTAAAAACGAAACAAATCGATACGGTAAAGCCAATTGAAAAAACAGAGCCTGATCAGCCAAAGCAATCGGCAGCCCAGAAGAAGAAAAGGAAGAAATGGCCGATTATTGCCGGAGTTGTTGTTGCGCTGGCCATTCTCATGTTTGTGTTGTTCTTTGCATTGAAGCCATCAAAGATAGAAATACCCGATGTTGCCAACCAGACGGTAGAAGAGGCTACAGCCGCCTTGGAGAAGGCCGGTTTTACCGTCGGGGAGACGGTTGAACGAAACTCGGAGGAAGTAGAAAAAGACAAGATTATTGGTACGACACCAAAAGCAGGGCTTTTACGCGCTAAGGGTACGGAGATACAACTAATTGTCAGCCTTGGCGAGGAAGCAGTTGTGATGGAAGATTATGTAGGCGATCCAATCAGCCAAGTATTGTCTTTACTAAAAAAAGCCGGCTTTGAAGATATAGAGACTGTCGAAGTTGAATCTGATGAACCAGCAGGACAGGTGATCAGTCAGGACCCGGCAGCCGGAGAAGAAGTTGTAGCAAAAGATACAGTCATCACGCTGCAGGTAAGTAAAGGACTAAAGATGGTGAACGTCGATAATCTGAAAGGGTATACCGAGGCAGAATTAAATAATTATGCGAAAAATACAGGCCTGCGCATTAAAAAAGGAAATTCCGTTAATTCAGATACGGTACCAAAAGGAAGTGTTGTTTCGCAAA
>DEQA01000312.1 GCA_002359075.1 Planococcaceae bacterium UBA3378 | reverse complement strand
GCTAAATCGATAAGCCCTTTGTAACCTAATTGGAACTGGACCTTGCCCCCGTAAGGAATTAGGTAAGCCTGGCCTAACCCTGTATTCGGTTCTACACCCAGTTGAGCTGATTGCATAAGAGCAGCAACGAAACTGATTTGGTCACATTCTAATAATTTTGGTGTTGTGCGAACTGCTGTAAGAGCGATACGAGCGATACGATCGGCGTCCATATGTTTTGGTAAGGCACGTTGGATTTCAGGACCCATACGCTTTAATAGGTTGTTTAATGATTGCTCAGGAGTAACTTGTTTTTGAGCGACTTGCCCCTGTGCTTTTGCTTTTAATTCATTTGTAGTAGCCATAATTAAGCCTCCAGTTTCTTAATAGTCAGACGTCGAGAAGAAGAAGGTTTCACGTACTTTTCGTATACATCAGGCGCTTCTTCTTTTAATTTCTTGCTATCGATTCGATTAGAAACGATGGTTTTATAAGTCAATTTGTGTCGTGGGGAATGAGCCTCTGTTGCTGACTCTAATTTCAATTTGATTCGGTTCTCATACTCTTTCTTCTGAGTTTCCAGTGACTTGATTTCTTCTGTAAGTGCTTCTAAAGCATCCAGAACAGTTTCGTCATCCTTTGTCAGCATGATCGCTGTACCATCATCTTGTGGGTACATCCTTTTCAATAACTCCCCTGCAGCATTAGAACCATCAATTGGAGGAGCAACATCGGCTAACACATGATTTTCCCAGAAGTCTTTTTCGCGCTCTATGAGGATTTCAATAAATTCCTCGTCCCGTTCAACCTCTTTCCAAACGAACTTGTTACCACCGATCAGAACGGCTATATACGCTTTTTCAAAACCTGTTACCGCCAAATAATGATGCACTTGGCATAAATAAGTAGCTGGTATGTCGTCACCTTCCCATGCCTCTCTCATGTATTCGGAGGCCGTTTTACACTCTAATACCGCTTTCTCACCTACTACTACACGATCAAGGTTGGCAGTCATAAAAGGATGTTGCTTATGCCGAAGGAACCTATTCATTCGCCGGACTTTCTTTCCGGTCCGCTTGGCAAATTCCCGAGCTACAAAGTCTTCCAGTTCGTTCCCGAAGTATACGGCTTCGTTATCTACCACTTCTTCGTACTGCCCTGTTTTTTCAAGATATAATTGGAAAGGTGTTTTGTAGCGATTGAACCCTAATACCGTTCCAGCATCCGAACCACCTAGCCCACTCTTCCGAAGTTGAATCCATTCGATCCGTTCCATTTCTTTAGTAGAAATTGCTTCCATTAAGGAACCCTCCTGTGTTAAAATTTCCGTAATAATATTGATAAAGTTTCTTTTTAAAGGGCGCTCTGCAAAGCGTCCTTTTTTATTGGTCTACTTCGCCAGCTTCAATGGCATAACCACGTTCGATAAGATGCTCGCCAATACATGATGTACTGCAGAAGCGCTCTTCATCGAATACATAACCTTCACCAACTGCCATTTCATCACCGCAATGCTTGTACGTGCATTTGTAATAGCGAGGGATACGGCCATCTGGATAGCCAGTACGCTGCATGTTCTCCACTAATGGATGTTGCATGTGTTTCACCTTCTTTCTGGTAGCGATCTACCAAACAGCCCACAATTTTAGGAGGAAATTTTCAATGGCCAATTATGAAAATTTATTGTGGACTGTTTGCTAGGGGCGATAGACTCGCCCGGTCGCTCACACTGTGTTATAATGAAGAAACGATATTAATTCTTGTCTGACCGTTTAATCGTTGCACCGATTAAGCGGCTTTTTTATTGGATAGAAAGTACAGGACTGCTAACCGTTGCTTTAATGTCATGTACCGCCACGCTCTAGGCTTGATTCGCATATCGCTTCACCACCTCTGACAGAATCCCCTTACTTGCAAGACTTTGTGAAATTTCATGGAGGCTCTTCCATTCATTAATCCGGCGTTGTAACTGCTGCATATATTTGATCGATTTCATTAAATCGGCTGTACGACGTTCCGCTAGATCAAAGCGGCCTTCCTGTATATGCATCCGGATCTCTTTATTCAGGTCCTCGCTGCATGCCTGCTCTCTTACCAAATCTGTGTGTAAATTCATTTCAATCCCCCTATGCTACATTTAGTAATACTGGTACTGCGTATGCTGGAATTAACTGTGCAGCTTGCATGATTGCGTCCATACTGAACAATGTAGAAATCACAACATCTTCAGAATTGGTTACTCTGGCTGCTTTCATTAAGAACCTAGCTTCTACTGCCACCAGATTCTTTTCAATACGGCTGATCGTTGATTGCGTTGTGTGCATCAAATCTGCAAAAGCTTCCTGCGAGAGTTTAGCGCGCTTCCTACATACCTTCACTAACTTTCCGAAATCCATTTCCACAACAAATCCCCCTTTTTTTATGCAGTTTTCGCATAAATGCATAGATTGCATTTATGCATACTGAGCATAGTAATATTTGGTAAAACATCATATTATTAGGTTATAGCAAGTTAACTTGCTAATGAGCGTTGCCCTCGCTCAAGCCCTCATATATTCAGGTTCTTCTTCCACGCTTAACCAATGATCGATTTGGTCTAAATCAAAGATCAGAATCTTTGGTGACGGTCGTCGGAACGGAATCGCCTTTTGCTTTAATAATCTATAAATAGTTGCCTCACTCATGGGGCAATTAATGGATTCCAAATACTCGGTTAGAGCTTTTGCCCCTCTAACTCTTCTCATGCCCTTGTCCTCCTTTCTATAGAGGCTGCCTGCCCAGCAGCCTTCCTCATATTGTAAGTTCACTATCGTTACGTTTTAATTGATCACTTGCATATTTCAGTACATCAATTAATTCATCAATTTCTTGATAATCGAGTGTTAACGTAACGCCTATTTCTTCTTTAAAGTTATTTTCAGAGATTTCATGGACCTCATTGATCTCTACTAAAGCAAAGTAATTATCTACATTTACATCAACAGAAACACCGAAGCTGTCTGTTAACAATATTTGTTTGCGAATTAGCTCTTTCATTAAGCACCCAGCCCTTCTGCATTAACTGAATGTTTGATAGCCATTTCTTTGACAATGGCTAGATAAATTTCAGTTAACCGAGTATCTTCAGCTATGACATCAATTTTGGAAAACTTGTCAATTTTAGCTCTCGGTACAATGCCATTTGCCAATGCCTCTTTTTTTCGATTATTAAGTCGGATATCCAGTTTGCATCGAGCTCTCATTTCAAGTAGCTCATAGCTTTCATTACGAACAAGACGGAATTGTTCACCACCACCTCGAGCCATTGCAATACGGTTAAGAATCACATTAACTTTGTCTCTCCACTCGCTTGGATTAAGCGAAACGATCTGAGCAATACTTTCTTGGTGGGCTTCTAATCGGGTTGCGCGCTCTTCTACAGCGTTTAACCTGCGCTCTTGTTCTACATTGTGCTGCGCCATCATTGCAATTAACTCAGCTTGTGTTGGTTGGGTAAGTTGACGTTCCATTTCATTAAACGCTTGGATATAGGCCAATTTAAATTGGATTGCCTTTTGACCCGTAAAGCCCATTGCTAATAAAGTAAAACCATCTCGATTCATGTAATACAAAGGGTATTTTTGTTTGTTTTGCGGGTGTTGGTAAGTTGATTCAAAAAATATAGGACTATTTGAGTATGCGGAATTTTCCGCTACCCCTTTCATTAAATTGTTAATGCTTTCCAACACATCTTTGTGTTGTTTATCAAATGACTCAGCAACTTGTAACGAACTCGTCACTGCTTGACGATTTTGGATAACTACTAAATTCATGTAAAAACCTCCTAGGCACTTTTATTTTTGTTTTGTAAACTTTGTGCAACTTCCTTTGTAAAAAAAATTTCTCTTGGATCTTTACAGAAAAAGTTTGCGATTTTCAATACCATTTCTCCAGATGTATTTCCTCCGTTCTCTATGGACATAATGGTATGTCTAGATACGCCAAGAGCTTTCGCTAATTCTTCTTGTGTTAAATCAAATGATTTACTAAGTCTGAGTTGTTTAACTATATTATCCATAAGTTCATTGCCCCCTCTCTTTTGTTGTACATTGTTTACAATTCAAATTGTAGAACATGTACAACAAAATGTCAACTATGTTCTACAATGTTTTTTAAATTTTTATTTTTATCCTTGTTGTATATGTCTTACAATATGTTAAGAAGAGTTTACATGGAGGTGATATAAATATGAGTGAGCTAGGAGAACTATTAAAAGAATTACGCGGGAAGCGTTCATTAAGAGAGATTGCAGAGATTACCGAACTAAGTCATACCTACATATCCGACATTGAAAAAGGGTATAGAAGAGGTACGAAAAAAGCAATTAATCCTTCACCTGAAACTCTTAAGCGGTTAGCAGAAGCTTATAATTACTCTTATGAAAAGTTGATGAAAGCTGCAGGGTATCTAGAAACAGAAATGCCTTTTGATAGGGTTGCCGAGGCAGAAACTACTTACAATGCGCAGCTTACAGAAAAAGATGAGAGCGATATCGCAATAAGGATGGAAAAAATAAAAAAAGATTTAATAGAAGGTAATGGTGATGATAGTGGCCTAAGTTTCAGAGGGGAACCTATGAGTGAAGAAGCGATTGAATCCCTACTGGAAGCTCTGGAACATGCTGAGCGAATAGCAACACTTGCCAATAAAAAATATATCCCTAAAAAATACAGAAAAGAATAGTCGCTACAGGGAGGGTAAGTATGTGGATAAAAAACATCGTCCAAGACTTAATAGATAACCATGAAACGAACAATCCATTTATAATTGCTCGCGAAATGAACATACATGTAATTGAACATGATTTACACGAAGATATTTATGGTTTTTATCGCTATGTCCGAAGAAACAAATTTATCTTTATAAATTCAAATTTAGCTGATCACAAAAAACTTTTTACTTGTGGACATGAACTTGGGCATTCAATATTGCATCCTGACGTAAATACTCCCTTTATGAAAAGTAATACCTTTTTTTCAGTTGATAAAATTGAACGTGAAGCAAATCAATTTGCCGCAGAGTTATTAATACCGGATGAAAGCTTTGCAGAAGTGAATAATATGTACGAACTTGCCTCTTTACATGGCGTCCCAGTCGATTTAGTTGAACTGAAGCTATTTTGTAAAGAGGGTTTATTTTAATACTTAAATGGAACATATATTCTAATTTAGGAGGGCTTGGTGTGTCTTCATATGAAGAGATAATCCCGAGGAAAAAATATAAGCTGTATGTTGAGCTCGGGACCGACGGAAAGGGCAAACGTATCCGCAAAACAAAAACTGTAGTAGCAAACGGTCCTCGTAAAGCTGAGGAACTGTTAAGAGAATTTGAAAATGAAGTTAGACAAATGATGCACCTGGAAGATGATAACCCTACTTTTGCTGCTTTCGCTGATCGCTGGTTTAAAAATTACGCGGAGACAGAATTAAGTGCTTCGACCGTAGAAAAATACGAAATTGCATTAACGGATTTAAATGATTATTTCGGCAGGAAGAAAATACGTGATATTCAAACGTTCCAAATTGTTAAGTTCTTTAATGAAGAAAAAGAATTAAACCGTGGATCACAGGACGCCAAATATAAAACGTTAAAGTCGATATTTAAATACGCTACTAAATGGAAAGTTATTGCAAAAGAACGTAATCCGATGGATGATGTCCAGAAGCCAAAAGAAGGAAAAATGAGGACAGAGAAAGAACAGTTTTATACAGCAGCTGAGTTCCCTGTACTTTTGGAAGCATTTAAAAAGTTAGAACCTCATCAGCAGATCATTTGTAAGCTGGCCCTTTTCGCTGGATTACGACGTGGTGAGATCGCCGGGATAGCGACAGATGTAATCGATTGGGATAATAATAAAATTCACATCCACCGTTCTCTTCAGTTCACAAAAAGAGAAGGGTTAAAATTAAAAAGAACCAAGACAGAAGATGAACGTACCATTACGCTGCCTGAAAAATTTATGGATGAGTTGAAAATGTTTTACGAACAGCAAGAAGTGATCCGGCAGGAAATGGGTACATTATATAAACCATTTGTAGATCATGACGGTAAAAAAGTAGATATGCTGTTTGCTCATCCTAATGGTACGCCTTACCAACCCCACGCAATCACCCGTTTCTGGGGCAGATTTTTGGCGCGAAGTGAGTTAAGAGCTGTAAACTTCCATGGATTACGACACTCTTCTGCTTCTTATTTGTTGAGCCAGGGAGTTAATATGAAGTTAATCCAAAAGCGTCTCGGCCATAAAGATATTAAGACAACAATGAATATGTATTCTCATGTAACTGAGGAAGATGATGCAGCTGCAACTGATACATTTAACAGGTTGTTTTGAAGCGAAAAAACGAGTTTTTTAAGAATTCGTCACTCGTTCGTCACTGGGAGGCTAAAAATGCAGGTTTTAAAGAAAATAAAAAATGCCGGAACCCCTTGGTACTAAAGGGTTCCGGCGTGATGGTCTCGACAGGGTTCGAACCTGCGACCCCCACCTTGTCGAGGTGGTGCTCTCCCAGCTGAGCTACAAGACCGTATATAATTAATTTACTTACCTAGTAATCATACCACATTTTTTTTAGAATGGCTATCCCTGAAAATTGATATACTTACCGTTCTCTTATTCTCTCTCTGATTATGGTCTATAAAATATTCTAATCGACCAAGCAGCCTATTTCAATAGCAAGTTTATGAATGAAAAAGGAAAGGAATATATTTAATAGAAAGAGAAACTGCAAAATTATCCGGCTTTGCAGGTTAGCAATACGTTCTCTTTTCTTAAAAAAAATGAAATTACATCTTGACGTATTTAAAAAGAGGGTGTATATTCAAATTACATTATCTCGAATTCGAGATTCTTTATTTAAAAATAATAAGGAGGAATAAATCATGACAAACTGGACAGTAGATCCAACACATTCAAGCATTGGCTTCTCGGTAAAACATATGATGGTATCAAAAGTAAAAGGGGCATTCGAGGATTACTCTGCAACGGTAACAGCAGAAGATTTAACTGATTTAACAAGCGCATCAATCGCATTTGAAATTCAAACAGCATCAATCGATACGCAATCAGAGGATCGTGACAATCACTTACGTTCTGCAGACTTCTTTGATGCAGAACAATATCCTAAAATTACATTCCAATCGACAAACATCGTAAAAGATGGCGATGACTATAAAGTAACTGGTGATTTAACGATTAAAGATGTTACTAAACCAGTCACATTTGCTGTTGAATTCAATGGCAAGGGAACAAATCCATGGGGCGTTGAAGTATATGGTTTTGAAGCGGAAGCGAAAATCAACCGTGAGGAATTCGGCTTAACATGGAATGCAGCTTTGGAAACGGGCGGCGTATTAGTAGGGAAAGATATTAAAATCAATGTTGATCTAGAGGTTAATCCAGCTTAAACATACGAAGAAGCATATGTTCAAAAACACATGCTTCTTTCTTGTTATCCTAAATAAAACAATCCCCCGTTCACCATATCGACCTTAATACGGGGTGTATATTGCTCCTCCAAAGCCTTTTTCTCGAGCTCATAGCTTTCAGGCTTTGACACGGAATCCACATAAAAATATTCGAGTACTTCCAAGTCACGCAGCCATCTTGCCTCTGCTGCTTTTGCCCATGTATGGTCATCATCAATAATCAGTTCCTCCACTAAGTTATCAAGGCGGTCAAGCGCCCTCGCCGGCTTGATAATATAAGGAACGGTAAAGGCATCTTCCGGTATACTTGCATGAAGCTCCCGTTCCTTCAGCACTTCTTGAAAGTTCTCTGTTATCTGCCCGTTCAGTAAATTAATTCCGAGCGAGTAGAGCATTTCTTTTGTATGGTTACAGTAATAGGAGATTTTATAGTTAACACCGAGCCACGGGGTCAAGATCATGCCCTCCCCATGACCTGTATGCTCATATAGCTTCACAAAAGTACCAAGCTCCTTTGTTGCTTCAAACAACAGACTGAGCCTTGGTGAACCAAAATGAATCATTTCTCCCTTAATATCATCCTCCAAGTTCGTCCGGTCTGTAATGAATGTCAGCTGGAGCGGTGCCGGCTCTATTCCTGCACTCTCGATATATTGCCAGTAAAACGGTCTGTTCATAATTTTTTTATCCATATCTTCGGTCAACTGCACAATCATATAATGCGGGTGCTCCGTTAAAATGGGACAATTTGTTTCCAAAAAGAATGTTTGCAAGTATTGTTGGACCTGTTGTGGATACATGTGCTCCCCTCCTTAGATTGATTCCTTATAGCCTGCCAGGATATCATCCAGCTCGCCAACTACCTTTTCAAATACATCAATCTTTTCATATAGCAGATCCAAAATATGCTGCTCGATTGTATCCTGGATAGCCAGATTGTAAATATGCACATCATGCTCCTGACCGAGTCGATGCACACGCCCGATCCGCTGCTCCAGCTTCATCGGATTCCACGGCAGGTCATAGTTGATGACATGGTGGCAAAATTGAAGGTTGATCCCCTCTCCGCCGGACTCTGTTGCAATCAGCACCTGCGCTTTATCCCTGAACAGCTGCTTCATCCAATCCCGTTTGCTTTTACTGAACTTGCCATTAAAGGGTACACTCGTAATTCCCTTTGTCCCTAAATACCACTGCAAATAGGTTTGGCTGGCGCGGTATTCTGTGAAAATGATGACTTTATCATCTGCCTGCGAGATAATCTCAAACACCTTTTCCGCTTTTGAATTAATTTCAAGACTCATCAGCTTCTCCATTAAAGCCTCTACATAAGTAATTTCTTCTTCACTCGTGCACTTGGACATCATGTGATTCAGCGTCATACAGGCAGCTTCCTTACTGCTGCAAATCTCTTTTTGCAGCGTGATCATCGAAAAAGCAGCTGAAAAAACGGAAGATACATCCTTTAGGTCGGACAGCAGCTTATATGCCTCCTGCTCCTCTTTCGTAAACTGGATCTGGATGTTCTGAACCTTTCGATTTGTCCATTCGATCCCTGTATCCTGCCTTCTGTTTCGGACCATTACTTGGTTCACGAGCTCTTTCAAATACTCCTCATGCTCCACTGTCCGTTTGCTGGCGGAGAAGGAAGTCTGGAACGCTTCAAAGTTTCCTAAATGACCAGGCTTCAGTAATGAAATTAAGTAAAACAGCTCAAACACATCATTTTGTATCGGTGTCGCTGTCAGCAACAAACAAAACTTTTTCTTTAATGTCTGCACAAATTCATATGCCTTCGTTTTATGATTTTTCAGCTTATGGGCCTCGTCAATGATGATGATGTCATAGTCCTGCTCATAAATAAGCTCCCGGTGCGGACTTTTTTTTGCTGTATCCATGCTCATGACGATAATTTCAGATTGATCGATACCGTACTTTTTCTTGTAGGCGATTGCTGGAATGAAAAATTTATCATTCATCTCATCTACCCATTGATTGATCAAGGAGGCCGGTGCTAATATAAGCGCCTTTTTTACGAGGCCGCGGATCATATATTCCTTCAGCACAAGTCCTGCTTCAATTGTTTTTCCAAGTCCTACTTCATCAGCTAATATCGCCTTGCCGTTCATTCGCTCAATGACCGTCTCAGCAGCCTCCAGCTGATGGGCAAGCGGTGTGAGATGCGGCAAATATTTTGGTGCCTGCAGACCGGTAAAGTCTGTAATCAGGTTATTTTTTGCTATATCATAGCTCATATTATAAAGAGTCCAGTTATCCCAAGGTCCGTTCTCTTCCAAACGTTTTAAAAAACCTGCCTTCCAATCCGATGACCTTTCAATATACATAAACACACCTCACGGCTACTATTTTTCCATAGGTTGCCCGAAAACAAGAGGTGTATGAGAATAGATATTGTTTTATAGGATGTATTATTTGGCAATAGTGTTTCTTGCCTGCTGCTTTTCGACAGGAAATCAAAAATATGCTCTCCCTATCCTATTTAATTAAACTGCGACATAGCTTTTCCATTAGGCAATAATGTTATATGATAGGCACAACCATTAGTGAAGGAGAGATACTATGCCTATACAGCTCACATTAACAGATACCATGCAAAATCCGAAAATTTTCCGCACTCTGATTGTCCCCTCCAAGAGCTGCTTTACCGATTTAGAACAATTCATCTCCATCGCCTTTGATATTAAACATATGGATTCCTTTTATTTTGAAATGACTAAATCCAACGGCAAAACAATCCAGCCTGTATTTATCGGCACGGACATGGCAGGTGATTTATTATTTACAGACGATGAATTAGAGGACGATGAAGAAGAACTGCTGAAGGATTGGTTCAAGCAAGAAGGCGATACAGCGGCCTATCATATTCCTGCTTTAGATATAGAACTAGCCATTACAGTCGATAAAATTCTACCGAATGTTGTATCACAGCCTTGCCCTGCATGTATCGCGGGAAAAGGAGACCTCCATTCCGGAAAACTTGAGTTTGTGGATATACACGGCATTTCTAAAATGCTGAAAATGGTGGAAGCTATTACAGAGGAAGATCTTCTAGCATTATTAGAAGATGAGGATTTATTAGAGGTGTTAGAAAAGACAGAATCTATGCAGCATTTATTAGAAGAACACAGTGGTGAACCTGATTATAAAGGTTTGCTTGAGCTTGCCACCTCATTAAAAAATGCAAAACCGTGGGAATATATACGTGATGATGAGATTTTCTTAATTGAACATCCGTTTACAAATGATTTGATTTTCGTTTCGGTTCTTGGCGCTGCCAGACAGGAATTCGGCCTTACTCTTTATTTGAATGACCGGGGCTATGAAACACTTCACACCATCTTTACCGGAGCAGAACCTACTAAAGAATTGATGTATGAATTAGAGTCCCTTGCTATTTCTTTTGTAGATAGAGAGGAGCTATCAAAAAAGGATTATCAACTGATCAAGGATGCGGGCTTTTCCTATCGGGGGAAGAAAAACTGGATTCAATTCCGTACATACAACCCAGGTCAATTCCCGTGGTTGCCTGATGCAGAGGGGGTAGAAATATTACAGCTGGCCTCTATTATCACGCTGGAACATATAGAGGCCATTAAAAGCGGATGGATATATCCGGACTTACCGGAAAACTGCTTCCCTATTTATCATGTAAATGAAGAAAATGGCGAATGGGAGCGGACTATTGCTGAACTTCCGCCTATTCCAAAAAACAAAACCCATGAAAACTATCTTGATCTGCCAAAAGAATTCGTACAGAAGCTGCGCAGCTTTCAAAAAGCGCCGCTGGAAGTCGAACTTGACATCAGCTATACGGAACGCCCCATTCAAGAAACAAAAGATGAACGGCCATTTTATCCGTTATTAGCAGTAGCTGTCGATAAAAAAACAGGCATGGTTATATATCATGAACTAATCCCTGTTCCAATGGAGCCCGGACTTGCCCAGTCTGTATTTGTCAATATGCTTAAAACCCTTGAACTGAAACCAAAGGCTGTGCATGTTACAAAAGACATAGCCAGCTATATAAAACCTATCGCCCAATTAACAGGCAATACGCTTAAAACATCGACCCTGCCGGCTATCAAGCGGTTCTATCAAGAATTCGGCATTTAGTTGAATGTATTAAAATATTCCTTCAGCTAACATTTCTTTCTGTTTGTATTTTCCAAAAACAGGTGAAAACTGTTGAAGTCTCTTTTTAAGAAGGGCTTCGACGGTTTTTTTATGTATAGTAGAAACGCTGTCTATTCTTTTTTGAGTAATTCCTATTCCCGCCTACTAAAGCAGGCATTACTCTTCCACGAATGCTTAAGCACGGACTGGTGAAACTGTTGCATTTTTCAGAGGGATAGCGTGGAAGTTATATTATCAAAATTATTTATGGCTATCTTTCCTTTTAGAAGGGTGAAATAAATTCCCCTCTATTAAAGTGCATTATCATATTTTTAATAAAAACCGATATATAAAGTCTTGAGACTGGCGTTCGACTATTTCTCCATGGAACTCCACCCTATCGTATCGTGATAAAGAAAATAAATTTATGTTTTTAAATCCGTCTCATGTTTTTTCGGATAAAAGCCTTATTATCAAGTTTTCACTATACATAGCCGGGTATACATCTATTTTATTTCCGACTAATTCACCATGGTAAAAGCTACACTGCACTTTCTCCTCCCGGTTCTTTATATCCTTTTCCCTTACCGGTTGTATACTGAGGGAAATATTAAAAATACGCTGTATGCTATCCACTCATTTTACTCATAGATTGAATAGAAAAAAGCCGGACGGGATTTTTTTCCGACCGGCTTTTCCGTATACGTTATTTATTTCCATACACCTCTAATGGTGCGATCCCGTCATAACCGAGCTGCATAAGGCTCCTCCTACAACGACAATTTCCCCAGCCTTTATAACCGTATCCGTATGGTTCATACCGTAAAAATACTGAAGCTGCTTGTAATTCGGTACATTTAAAATAAGAAGGTCTGCCTTTTTCCCCGCTTCAATTGTGCCGATTTCATCGCCGCGGTTAATGGCATGGGCCGCATTAATCGTAGTAGCACATAGTACTTCTTCCATCGTCATCCCCATATTCATACAGGCAAGATTTTGGATAAACGGCAGACTGATGGTCGGGGATGAACCCGGATTGAAGTCTGTTGAGATGGCGACCGGTACCCCACGGTCGATCATAAGCCTGCCTCGTGCAAACGGCGCCTGTAAAAAGAAGGCTGTACCCGGCAGGAGGACTGCAATCGTTCCTGCCGCTGCCATTTTCTCAATTCCTTCATCAGACGCGACAAGAAGATGTTCTGCTGAGATAGCCTCCACCTCCGCTGCCAGTTCTGCCCCCTCATATGGTTCAATTTCATCCGCATGAATTTTTGGAATGAGGCCGTAACGTTTGCCTGCTTCCAAAATTCTTCGGGACTGTTCAGGGGTGAAGACACCCTTTTCACAGAACACATCATTGAACTCCGCAAGCCCTGCTTCTGCCACTTTAGGCAGCATTTCCTGAGTAACTATGTCAACAAACGCTTCTTCATTTCCCTTATATTCCTTCGGGACGGCATGGGCTCCCATAAATGTCGAGACGACATCAACCGGGTGGGTTTCGTTTAGTTTTCTCGCTACTTCCAGCTGTTTTTTCTCCGTTTCCCAATCAAGCCCGTAGCCGGATTTTGCTTCTACTGTTGTCACGCCATACTGCAGGAATCGGTCTAAATGCCGGCTTGTTTTTTCATACAGCTCCTCAAAGCTTGCTTCCCGTGTTTTCGTTGTCGTGTAATGAATGCCGCCGCCTGCATTCATAATTTCCATGTATGTTTTCCCGGCCAGACGCATATTCAGCTCATGTTCGCGTGTACCACCATGCACGAGGTGGGTATGGCAGTCAACAAGGCCCGGCACCACAATCTTGCCTGTTGCATCAATCTTCCTAGCCTTTTTCAGCTTTTCACTGTATTGCTCTTCAAGTGCTGCTAATGGTCCCACTGCTACAATACGGTCACCCTCGACTAATACACTGGCATTTTCGATGACACCTAGATAACTCATTGCCCCCTTTGTGCGGGGCCCTTTTATATCGCTTTGCAGTGTCAGCACTTCATTTGCATGTTGAATCAGCAGCATATCCTTCATCCTTTCAGCATCGGCATTTGTACGCCTTTTTCCTTTGCTGTCTCAATCGCCAGCTCATACCCTGCGTCTGCATGGCGGACAATACCCATCCCCGGGTCAGATACGAGGACACGGTTGATCTTTTCAGCCGCCATATCCGTTCCATCCGCCACTAGCACCTGGCCTGCATGCTGGGAGTAGCCCATACCTACCCCACCTCCGTGATGGATACTCACCCAGCTGGCACCGCCCGCCGTATTGACAAGCGCATTAAGTAACGGCCAGTCAGATACTGCATCCGAACCGTCCTTCATGCTTTCTGTCTCCCGGTTAGGAGAAGCGACCGAACCGGAGTCGAGATGATCCCGGCCAAAGACGATCGGCGCCTTTAGCTCACCCTTTGCGACCATTTCATTGACACGTAGGGCAAAACGGTGACGGTCCCCATAGCCGAGCCAGCAAATACGTGCAGGAAGCCCCTGCCATTTCACCATTTTCTGCGCCATGTCGATCCAGTTGATGAGTCCTTCATCATCTGCAAACATTTCCTTAGCCAGTGCATCTGTTTTATAAATATCTTCCGGGTCTCCCGACAAAGCAGCCCAGCGGAACGGCCCCTTTCCTTCACAGAACAGCGGGCGGATGTAGGCAGGGACAAATCCCGGGAAATCAAATGCATTATCGACACCCATTTCCTTTGCATAGGCACGGATATTATTCCCGTAATCGAATGTTTCTGCCCCGGCCTCCTGAAATGCAAGCATTGTCCGGACATGTTCTGCCATCGTTTCCTTCGCTTTTTGTTCATACGTTTTTGGATCTTTTGCACGAAGAGCCAATGCTTCTTCTAATGTCATGCCGTTTGGAACATAGCCATTAATCGGATCATGGGCACTTGTCTGGTCCGTCACTAAGTCCGGAATGAGACGTCGGTTTAACAGCTCACGGTTTACATCCGCACAGTTTCCGATAAGCCCGATGGAAGCTGGTTCTTTTGCAGCCGTCAGTTTATTGACAAGCTCCATCGCTTCATCCACTGTCTCGACAAGGTAATCACAGTACCCTTCTTTTATTTTCCGTTCGATACGTGTGCGATCCACCTCAACGACAAGAATGACTGCCCCCGCCATTTTCCCTGCTAACGGCTGGGCACCACTCATACCGCCCATCCCCCCTGTCAGGATGAACTTGCCGCGAAGATCAGCCGTACCGAACTTTTTCTTGCCGGCTTCCACAAAGCTTAAATAAGTCCCCTGCAATATTCCCTGTGCTCCGATATAGATCCAGCTGCCGGCTGTCATCTGGCCGTACATCATCAAATTGCGCTCTTCCAGTTCATAGAAATGACTCCAGTTTGCCCATGCAGGCACAAGATTTGAATTTGCAATCAGGACACGCGGTGCATGCTCATGTGTTTTAAATACAGCGACCGGCTTTCCGGACTGCACAAGCATCGTCTCATCATTTTCAAGCTTCTTTAACGTTTCAATCATTTTATCGAAGCTTTCCCAGTCGCGGGCTGCACGTCCGATCCCGCCGTAAACGACCAATTCATCCGGATTTTCCGCGACTTCCGGATCCAGATTATTCATCAGCATGCGCATCGCCGCCTCTTGTGTCCAGCCTTTACAAGTGAGTTCAGTCCCTCTCGGTGCACGGATTGTACGAGTTTGTAACATAAATAATCTCTCCCTTTAAAATAATAGAAATGCAATCGGTGTCACGATCAGCAATGTCAGCACGACACGCTCAAACCAAACGATGATCATCTGCCGCAGCGTAATCGGAATGTCTGTCGATAAAATCAGCGGAATAACCGCTGATAAAAACAGCACCGAGGAAATCGATACGACCGCGACAATAAACTTTGTCACCACAGCTGCCTCTGTCACGACTAATGCAGGCAAAAACACCTCTGCAATGGAAACCGACAGTGCCTTAGCCGTCAGCATCGGCTCTCCCTTGTGTAACTTCATTGTAAACGCTTTAAGTTTTCAGAATAAATGGAAAAATAAATGGAATTATCGTATTATTTTATTAATAAATGCTTTTTATCATATGAAAATAGAAATTATTTTAGATATAGAAATTTTTTGAGGATGATAGCAAATAATGAAGATCTTATTTTTAGAAAGAGATATAGAAGAAATCAGCGGGATCAAATGGTATTTAAACAATTATGTAGTGAAGCAATTAACGATGCACGAGGCACATTCGGCATCCGAGGCTGTTGCCATTCTACAGCAGGAGAAAATTCATGTTGTCATTGCCAACATGGCATTGATCACACCTGCGGTCAAACAATTATTGCTGGCAAAGCCGGTAACGATTATTGCGGTAACAGCACAGCCGATTTTTCAGCATGCACAGCTAGCGATTGAACTGCAGGCAGTACAGTTATTTACAAAGCCGGTTACACTGGAATCTTTGAAAGCTACCCTTTTATCCATTCGGCCACAAAAGGAAGCAGGCTCCTCTTCTTCTTTACTGCCGGAAACCGATTTATATTTGTCTCTCTATTTAAACAATCCGAAAATCATCAACCGGTCACAGCAGCAGTTTTTCCTGGTCGAGCCGGCGAACTTCGAAGAAAACCTTGCACTCTACCGGTGGCTTTCCCAGTCCTTTTTAGTCGAGGAATTTACAGTGATCCCGTTGCACAAGCGGATTATTTGCGTGGCACATATGGACTCCTTAGAAGCAGTAAAAAAACACTGCCAGCTGCTTATGCAGGAATGGCAGACGAGATACAGCGGCTCGCTGAACATTTCCATATATGACGGACAATCGGCAGCACTGCGCCATATGTACGAGGAGACAAAACGGGCACTCAACCAGCGTTTTTATAAAGGCTACCATCAAATCTTCTTCAGCTCGGAACAAATCGACATTTCACACCTTGATCCCTTGCTGAGCCCGGAGCAGCAGCAGTTTTGGATTAAGGCACTGGAGGAGCAAAACATACGCGGTATTAAAGCCTTCTTTTATGCGTTAACACTGCCTGATCTTTATTACCATCAGGATGATGTACGCATTCATCTGACAAGTGTGCTCGCCCAAATCCGGCGATACATGCTGAAATACCATTTACAGCAGCATGCCCGTCTTGAATCGCAATACAGGAAGCTGTTCCATATCATTTTAGAAAACCCCATCCTGTATGTGAAGTGACCCCTAAAAGTTA
>DEQA01000124.1 GCA_002359075.1 Planococcaceae bacterium UBA3378 | reverse complement strand
ATGTTCCTCCGCTGTTTGTGACCATTCATGCCCACACATAGGACATACATAATTTATGCCGTCCTCGTACGTATATTCTCCATTACACTGGGGGCAATTTGGAAAATTTACCATACTTTCTTCCTCCTTTTCTTTCTTCCCTTCTATACTGGCATAACTTTGTCATAAGAACAACCGGTTTTTAAAAAATGTTTCCCTAACAGCAAGCGATGTCCAAAGACTAAAAAGGAGGCGCATCATGACGATTTTGCCCTATCCTTTATCCCTATTATTTCGTCCCGCTGATGCCTGTATACACAGGCTGTTTGACTAATTGAATTCTTGTCACTACAGGAATTTGTATAGGATTCGGTAAATCGAACGTTTGGAATATCTTCATTTATTTAAATAAAGCATTTCCCATTGTGTTACCTGAACTGTCTTCTTTTTCTTGCTGTCTTTCCTCTTACTGCACCAGTCATTATCAACATTTCATGAATAAACACGCGCATTCAAGAAAGGATTCTAGCTAAATACAATTAAAAAACGAACATTTTTACGTAAACAATTGCTATTAGTACGGTTTTTTCTTTATTTCGTTCATTTTCGTCAAAATTTTTGTGAATTTTCCCATTTATTTTAAAGAACAATATATTATAATAGATAAACAAAGCTACTGAAGGAGTGTTCCATTTGAATACTATGATAAAACGCGCGTATAACTTCAATGCCGGTCCATCTGCTTTACCGTATGAAGTATTAGAAACAGCTCAAAAAGAATTGCTGGATTTCCAAAACACAGGTATGTCTATTATGGAAATGAGCCACCGCAGTGCCGCATTCGAAGAGGTACATAATGGCGCCATTGCGCGTCTTCGCAAAATCTATGATATCCCTGAAAATTACGAAGTGCTATTCCTTCAAGGGGGAGCAAGCCTGCAATTTGCGATGATTCCGATGAATTTTTTACAAGAAGGCCAAACAGCAAGCTATATCCAAACAGGCTCATGGTCTGAAAAAGCGGTGAAAGAAGCAAAATTATTCGGTACTGCTGCAATTGCCGCTTCTACAAAGGAAAATAATTACCGCAGCATCCCTTCTGCCCAGGACATCAACTGGAATGAAGATGATGCATACGTACACCTAACTTCCAATAATACAATTTTCGGCACACAATGGAAGGTGTTCCCTGATACAGGGAATGTTCCTTTAGTAGCTGATATGTCTTCTGACATTTTATCTAAACCGGTAGACGTTTCAAAATTCGGCATCATTTATGCAGGTGCACAGAAAAACTTAGGGCCTTCCGGTGTAACAGTTGTCATTATGCGTAAAGATTTGCTGGAAAAAGCAAATAAAGCGATCCCGACTATGTTAAAGTACTCTACTCATACCGATAGCAATTCTCTTTACAATACGCCGCCAACATTCGGCATTTATATGCTTGGAGAGGTGTTGAAATGGGTTGAAGGTATCGGGGGATTAGAACAGGTAGCTAAAAATAACGAAGAAAAAGCTGCGTTGATTTATGATGTGATCGACCAATCGAACGGATTCTACAAAGGGCATGCAGAAAAAGATTCCCGTTCACTCATGAACATTACATTCCGTGTGGCAGATGAGGAGTTGGAGAAAAAATTCCTGGCTGAAGCAAAAGAGGCAGGATTTGTCGGCTTAAACGGTCACCGCTCAGTTGGCGGCTGCCGTGCATCTGCATATAATGCCGTACCACGTGAAGCATGCCAGGCACTCGCTGATTTCATGGTAAAATTCCAGCAGGCACATCAATAGCTTTGCTGCTCCTTCACATAAAAACAACCTCAAGGTAAGTCTTGAGGTTGTTTTTCATTTGGGTGCTGCACCCTCTTAAATTAATGGTTTATAAAATGAGCGGTTATCGAGCGGGAATAGGCGTTCTGTAAATTCTCCCGGCTTCGTCTTATCAAGTGCACGAGTCAGCATATTCATCTTTGCATCAATATTATCAATATAGTGCAGAATTTCCGCCTCTTGAATCATTGGTTTTTTCGGACTGCCCCATTCTTCCTTCCCATGATGGGATAGCACTAAATGTTGAAGCAGCATGACTTCCTCGCCCTCAATATTCAAATCCTTCGCCGCCTGGCCAATCTCATTGACCATAATGGTAATATGACCAAGTAAATTGCCCTCCACGGTATAGGCTGTGCCGACAGGACCCGTTAATTCGATGACCTTCCCTACGTCATGCAGAATCACACCTGCATACATTAAATCCTTATTCAACGTTGGATAAAGCTCACAGATTGCCTTGCTCAGGCGAAGCATCGATACGACATGATCAAGGAGTCCTGAAGCATAATCATGATGATTTTTAGATGCCGCCGGATAGACCATTAAGCTCTCCTGGTGCTTTTTAACAAGATGACGGGTAATACGTGAAATATGCGGATTTTTTATCTCAAAGAAAAATTGCATTAGCTCCTCGTATAGCTGTTCTTTCGGAATAGAAGAAGTAGGAAGTAAATCACTGATTTGAATATTATCTTCCGGACGTGCCACCCGGATTTGTTTAATCCTTAATTGATTTTTACCACGATAATCGTGGATTTCTCCTCCTACCCGAACGATTACCTGCGCCCGATACGTTTGCTCATGCTCTTCGTTTGTATCCCATAGCTTTGCTTCGATATCCCCACTGCGATCCTGTAGAATCAGTGACATAAAAGGCTTCCCTACTGTCGTGACGCCCTTCTTTGCTTCCTTTATTAATAAGTATTGATCAACCTGTTCCCCCACCTGGAGTCTCGTAATCCCTTTCACGAACAATCGCTCCTTTACTAACTGTTAACTCGCTGTCCTTTATTGCTACTCACTTATTGTATCACGCATTCGTTTCTCTTTTCGATTGAAAAGG
>DEQA01000028.1 GCA_002359075.1 Planococcaceae bacterium UBA3378 | reverse complement strand
AGAGAATAACCGTAGCGCGGGACCTGCAGCTGACTTAATACAGCAAGCGTTAATGTTCCTCTTCTCAGTTCAATTAACATGGAGTGCAGTAATGTATCCATAATTCACCTCTTGCATTACTATATGACATACACTATATAACTTATACTATGCTGCATACACTATATTGGTGCGGCGTAGTCGTCTGATTCTGCTATTGCTCTGCCGCTTTATATAACCAAGACGGCTTTCTAGCTGCTTTAGAAATCGGCAATGTCTAATTTCTAACGCTTGGACATAAAATAAACATGTTTACGTATTAATGATTGCTGTTTTTATTTTGTTATTACGGGTAACCGAATCATAAGAACATCAAACACTTTTGAGGTAACCGAAAAAATAAGGCAGTAACTGTTCACCTGAAATAGGAGTAAATACAAAATATTATGCTGTAGCAGAAAGTAGTGGGTAAGCGCTATGGAAGTATGGATGACGGAGTTAATGAATAGCTGGGGATATTTCGGTGTGGCTTTTTTGGTCGCGCTGGAAAATCTCTTTCCACCCATTCCATCAGAATTCATTTTGACGTTCGGTGGCTTCATGACAACACGGACAAGCATGACCGTCCCGGGAGTAATTATTAGTTCTACTATTGGTTCAGTGGCAGGGGCAATCTGTTTATACTATGTAGGAAAGCTTGTTAGCCTGTCATTTCTTAAAAAGATGCTGGCAGGGAAAACCGGTACGATCCTGCGTTTACGGCCAAGGGATATTGACCGTGCAGTAGACTGGTTTCAAGAACGCGGTTATATGGCGGTATTCTTTTGCCGGTTTATTCCGGTAATCCGCAGTCTGATTTCCATACCGGCGGGAGTTGCCAGGATGCCCCTAATACCTTTTCTGACATATACGCTGTTAGGGACAGTGCTGTGGAATACAATTCTCATTGTGCTGGGGGCATGGGCAGGGGACAACTGGTCTTATATATTAGATTTGTTCAACCGCTATAAATACTATCTTTTCATCCCGGTCATTGTGTTCGGCAGTTATTTTCTATATAGATTTTATAAAACAAGAAAATAGGCAAGCACGGGGGAACCTGTGCTTTTTAACTTTTGGAACTCAGTACCTTCTGCGCTTTGGAACACTTAATTAACCGCCAGATGTACTTTTATGCCTTTACCATTAAAGAAGAGCACTTACTAAACATTTCAACGTTATTTCAAAGCTTGCAGAAAGGATTTGAATGAAGGATTTATCCTATCAGCAACTCCTGGATTGGCTTTCTTCAGCGGAAATATATAAAAATTAATTAGCCATATTAGAGAGGAATAATAGGTATATATTATTCTTCGTGATATAATACAAAAGTACTTCGTCACTCATGCAATAAGAGGACGGCACAGCATGGCCATAATGGCTGTGCTGTGTTTTTTGTCTGCTTCTTTTTACTAATAACTGTATCTCATTTTATAACAAGCAATGGACATGCTCCAAAAAAGAAGACAGATAAGATAGCCGATTACAATGAGATCTACATATGAAGAGACCAATATTACCCAAAAAGTATAGCAAACCGTAATAAGAAAGCTATATTTATATAAATATTTCCCGCTGACTTTTACTTGCACGATAATAAAAATCAAGTTAACGAGCATATACAAATAGAATATGACAGCACTCTCCTTCTCCTTGAAATTTTTCCAATAAAAGTAATTCTTCGTTCTGAAACAAGTCCGTTTTAAAAAGCTCTCTAGAGAAGAAATTTCGCAAAGTTCCTTTTATTTATTACTTTAACAATTAGATAAAATCCTCCAAAAATAATTCTTTTATAAAAGAAACGTATGTTTAAGCTTGCACTCAATGAGGAAGTTGAATAGAAAGTGAGCTAAACCCATATAAAACAGGAGGTTGTCATGATGACAGTAACGTTGAGAGTATTAAAAAGAGGAAAAGTAGTAGAAGAAATGATCTTTCCTGGAAAATCGATTGATCGGGTATTGGATTACTTCGGGGAAAATAACATAGCCCCTGATATGACGAAGGATTTTGAACAATGGAAGCTGCGTAGTGAAGAAGGGGAGAACGGATATATTTGTATTGATGATGCGGAGACAACAGTAATAGAAAATATTACAAAGTTTGAAGCCAAATACACTGTAGACTACGAAGAAAAAATTGAACATGAGCTTTACCGGCTATTGGCAGATTAAACATCCTCCGGGGTGTTTTATCCTCCGCTAGTGAATGAACACCAATCTCTAATTGAGATAGGTATTCAAAATAGCTTGTATTAGCCTACTAATTGCTGGATTGCAGATGCTGTAAAAAACGATCCTTCGTAATCACATTCAGGATACACTTTTTTCGTGTTTCTGCTTCGATTTTTTCGAGCTCATCCGGAAACCGGTCTCCTACATCGATCAGCATATAAGGCAGCTTAACTTGTGCTTTTTGTGAACGTAGATTATGAACAGTCGCTCCGGCAAATATATATTCCAACCCCAGCTCCTCAAACCCAATCTTTAGCATCATTTTTTTCGCCAGCTGATTATATCCCTTTCCCCAGTACGGCGCAGCAATCCACGTACCGATGTGAGCCGTTTTACGATAAGGCGAAATAGACTTTAATGTAATAACGCCGATTAATTGTCCTTCTTCATTCAGCATCACTCTGGATAATTGCTTCCCGTGTTTTTCTTCATGCAGGACAAAATCAATATAGTTCCGTGTTCCCTCCAAGGAAACTTGTTTATCATTTAATCCGAGTGCATCTTTCACCCGCAAATCAGAGGTAAGTCGTGCCATCTCTTCTGCATATTTCTGATCGTGCTTCACTAATTTAAGGTACATCAAGCATTTATCCTCCTTATCCATCTCTCCTTATAATGAACGTGAGAAGAATTAAGTATATACTGTTCCTTTTTTCTATTCTATTATTTTTTAGAATAATTTATTCTTACGTATTTACTTTTTCTTCATTTTTAAAGTATTGTTCAAAACAAGGTTTTCAAATTAATCTATAGTATAAATACCCATTATCAAACTTTTAAACATTCTTTCAGTAGAATTTTTCCGTGCTTTTAAACACGGCTTCCCTAAAAAAACAACGTTCGGCAGCATATAATATTGTTCTTCATTCAAAAGACTAAGTGTATTCTTCCTCATACAGTATGGTTACAAAGCAAACAAGATTTGTGTATCCATCACACATAGAGGCTTTTGGTTAACTGCAGGAGATTTTAAGGGAAGAGCGTTAAGTTGGGAAAATTCCTACGAAAAGATAAATGATTGAATTTTAAGATAAGTACAAAAAACAGCATTGAATTATTATACTTTCCTGTGTATATTAATTGTAACAGGAAACTACTTAAGCGATAGCGGCGATAAATGGAAGTACCCAGTAATACATAGCGCTGCTGTTATCGTACATAGAGAGAAGGTATGGCATGAAGAAATATAAAGGCGAGCTCCTAATGCTCATAACAGCCATTATGTGGGGAAGTGGCTTTGTCGGCATGGCAATGGGTCTGGAGCATTGGACGGTTCTCCAATTGATGGCACTCCGTTTTACACTGGCTACGATATTATTAGCCCTTATTTTCCATAAAAAATTAAAGCTTGTCTCAAAAAGTGTGTTTTGGAAGGGTTCCATTTTGGGCGCGATTTTATTCACAGCTTTTGCGTTGCAGACGCTGGGTCTTAATTATACAACGCCTTCAAAAAATGCCTTTTTAACGGCTATCAACGTGATCGTCGTGCCAATCATTGCTTATGTGATTTATAAACGGCGTTTTGACAGATTTGAAATTACCGCTGCTTTGTTTGCTATTATAGGCATCGGTTTTCTCTCCCTGCAGGATTCTTTTACAATAAACTTCGGAGATATGCTTTCCATACTATGTGCTATTGCCTTTGCATTTGATATCTTTTATACGAACGTATTCGTAAAAAAGGAAGATGCGCTGGCGCTGACAATCGTCCAATTTTTCGCCGCTTCGATTTTAAGCTGGATCGGTGTTATAGCACTTGGTGAAGTACCTACATCAGTAAGCACAGAAGGGATCATGACAATTGTTTATCTAGCTGTATTCTGTACGCTTGTTGCCTATGTATGCCAAAATATCGGCATGCAATATGCTGATCCAACGAAGTCTGCTTTAATCCTTTCTACAGAATCCATTTTCGGAACTTTATGCTCGGTTCTGATTTTGAATGAAATCTTGACGGGCCGAATGATTTTCGGCTGCTTCCTCATCTTCCTTGCGATCATCATAGCAGAAGTGAAGCCTAGCTTTAAAAAGTCTATTGCTAATGCTTAATTGAATGAGCCTCCGTTAAAACGGTAGGCTCATTTTTTATTGGAAGGTGTAATGATGGGTATTAAAATTGTATTTTAAATGTCAGTGATAGTATCGAATTCCAATGCTTCACCATTTAGATACACTTCTATTATTTCAGGACCATTGTCCACCGTTAGCTCATAAACATACATTTGCCGATCATGATAAGCTATTACCTGCTCATGTAAATGGATCTCAATCGTGTCTTCTCCCGTTACGTAGTTTACGTTCACATCATAATAGGATTGGAAAACGACGTAGTAATGTCCCTCCTTTTTTTGAATCATTTGAAGCGTATCCTCAGGCTGGATGACTTTTTCTACTTTCCTCGGTATTTTATCCGGCTCATTATAGCTTACAGTCGTTGCCTCAACACACCCGACTAAAAAGAGCACAGTACATAACATAACGAGTATTCTTTTCATCTCAATCCTCATTTCTACTTGTTATTTGCCACCACGCAGATGGATAATTATGTAATAATATACTATGGTAGTTTTCTTTTTCAACATGACAAAGAGATGGCTCACTTTTTTGCAATTCCACAGGAAAAAGAGAAATCAAATGCCTCGTATGATTATTGTGAATCACTCCATGCTAATCAAAAGGAGTCGATCACATCATGAAAAAAACAGTACTGGCACTCGGAACAGTTGTGGCAATTGGAGCTGCTGTTACCTTTCTACCGGCCATCATCTATTCCGAACAGCAGACAGTCTCTACACCAGAGTATGCCAAGTGGGGGAAACTGGCGTTGGAACATACAAAATCCAAATACCCCAATGCCTCCATTATTGACTATTTACACATAGGAAGGGAAACGAACAGCAAAACAACAACTGAATCGTTCAAGTTTTGGCTAAAAGAAGGGGACCATGAGTTTGGTCTTTACTTACACATTACGTTCTC
>DEQA01000320.1 GCA_002359075.1 Planococcaceae bacterium UBA3378 | reverse complement strand
AAATAAATTTATAAAGAAAATAATGAAGCTGCTTATACAACCAGCATAATCCTTGTTACAGCAGTTCTTTCAGCTCTTTCTCCCCCTGTTTTTATATCACGTTACATTTCATTACATCACTTTGAATTGATTGCTTTTTTGGGAAGGATACTTATTTGCGGAAACTTGTAAAACAGCATTGGCTTTAAAAAATGGATGAAAAGACAAGGATGAATATGATAAGGTAGATTATCGACAACTATTATGTAGAGGGTGAAATCCATGCTTGAAGTAAGCGAAAGCAAACTAACTAAATATGCCGTCCATTATGTAGGGGATACACTTGTGATGGGAGAAGAAGCTATGTCCCAGCCGGACGTTCTGCTGGAAGCTGCCTTTACCCAATTGGCATTCGGTAAGCTTGATCTGGAGCAGCAATACGAATTCTTCCATGAGACAGACATTGGACTGAATGAAATATATACATATGTAACGTCTATTTTTGATGAGGCAGACAGCTTCCTTGAACAGTCGAAGCATATTGCTGCCCATCTGCACAGCGCCTCCCAGCATCCAAATATTAAGCCCGGCGAATTATTCATCGGCTTCTTTGACAATTGCTACTGGCACTCAGAAGTGAAAAAAGTACTGGCGATCGTAAAAATTGATGAAAAGGAAATATTTCTTGATGTAAAAAACGAGCAAAATAAAATGACTGTAAGCGGCATTGACGGAATTAATGTCAAGAAAAATAACAATATAGCTGTTATTGTGGATATGGGACAGGATGAGCCGCCTGCTGTTTTTATTAAAACAAAGCGGAAAGAAGATGTCGTCTACTGGCAGGAGCGTTTTTTAAAAATCAAGGCTGCTGATGAGCATTATTATAAAACGAACCTAGCTTTGACGGAATGCAAAAAAATTATTTTAAAAGAAGAAAGCTTCACCAATACCGAAAAGCTCAGCCTTCTCAACAAAACGCTCGACTATTTCAGAAATGAAGAGGAATTCCAGGTAAACGACTTTATCGAATCCGTTTTCGAAAAAGCGGAACCGGTGCAGAAGGATATTATCATTAATACCGTAAAGCCTTATGAAACCATTATTTCAGAAAGTGCGATTGCCAAGGTTGAAAAAACATACAAGCGGAAAATCAAGCTTGATGACAATATTGAAATCCAGGTAAACGTGCGGGATATTGAGGAAGTGGAGGAATTAATCGAGGTCGGCTATGACGAGGCGACAAACCGGAAGTTCTATAAAATCTATTTCCAAGAAGAGGTATAGTGTCTAGACAAATAATAAGGACGCCCACCGCATAGCGATCTACTGCGGTGGGCGTTTATCTTTACTTTTTGTCTTTGGCTTCATCTTTCTTTGTCGCCTGATCTGCCCGTTTAAACTCTTTCCGGTAAATCACTTCCTGCATCGACGATAAGCCGTTATCCTTTGTTGTTAACTGCTCATGCGGCGGTCGCTGATCCTTCATCTTTACCGCTCCTTTCTTTTTTCGTAGTTTCTCCGTTGCAGCGGTGACTATACGGAAGAAAGGAAAGGTATAACAGCATAACATCTATACAGCTTTTACACCCGAAGAAATGATGCAGCTATCAAGTGCCAAATGAACACGATATCTATTCATTTCATCGCTATTTTTTCAGAGCGCGATTGTCATATGGTAACCTTTAGCTTCTCTTTGTCGCTTTAAGAATAAAAGTCGCCGGTACTAATGATGCCTTCTGTGTTGAATACCATTTCGAAGCGTCTGCTGACGGTTCATCCGGCAGTACAACATCATCTATCACTTTTTCAATGATAAACCCGGCAGCAATTAACGAATTTATATATGTACTTAATTTTCTATGATAGATAATAACCTCATTATGCCATGCCTCATTTAATTCAGGCCCCTCTTCAACATAGGGTTTATTTAAAACAAAAGAGCCGTTTTGATTGGTTAGTCGATCGTGCATCGGATGTTCCCAGCTGAAAATGAATGTACCGCCCCGCTTCAAATAGCTTTGGATATTTAACAGTGTCCTGTCTAAATCTATCGTCCACCCAAGCGCATAAATGGAATATACAATATCAAAATAATTGCTCGGCAATCCGGGATTCTCTTCCATTGGTGATTCAAAAAGCTTCACTAAACTTGATTGATTGCTCAGTACATTGGCAGCCGCGTTAATTTGTTTTGCGGAAAGATCAATTCCCCACAATTCAGCAGCTCCGTTGTCCCCCATATATTGCAAGGAATGTCCGCTCCCGCAGCCTACATCAAGCACACGTTTTCCGGAAATCTCACCGAATAAGCAGAGCTCATCTTCCTTCCTCGAGAACGGCCCATAATCCGGCAGAGCAGCGCGACCGAAAAAACGCTCCGCTGATTTTTCCCATCCTTGTTTATTGATCGTCAACATTTGATTTGCATCCATTGTGTCATCCCCTTTTTACAAGTTAGAATTGCTCCCCTTCTCACGCCTACGTTACTAATAAATGATTAAATTAGGTTGGGCTTATTATTTCGTGTGCTATGCTTTTTCTGACATAACATAAACTAAGCGCTGTCCATATTAGCGGTGAATGCCTACTTCTTCTGGATCGTTACATCACACGGTTAAAAGAAATATTTTATTCTCCTCTTTTCTAAAGTTTCCTTTTACCGCAACAACATAGTAAAACAGATACTTTCCTACTTATCCATTATTACACACACTTCAATTCCATTAAAATAGAAAATACAGATTATTATAAAAAGACCCGTTTTGATATGTTCTCTCCTATCCGTTCATCCCTTTATAACAGAAACCGATGTCCGGTTACTGCTTTTTTCATCATTAAGATTTTTGAAACGTCCATCGGTACCTCTTTTCTAGATCTGGTTTTTGCATAAAGCAAATTAGGCAATCAACCATTTCTTCATAATACCGTTGCATATTCTGGGCTATAGATGTCCATTCATTTTGCAAGGAGGAAGTAATCATTACTTCGAATATTGACTATACTTCACCAGCCGCCCAGTTCACATTTGATATCAATAAAAGTCCATTTTTTCAAAAAGACCCGCAAAATAAAATCAATGTTTTAGGCGTTGAACAGCTAAATACATTAGAAAATATTTCACTGCTCGATATTTATTTAAGTACGGATAATGTAATAGAGCCGCATTATCACCAAAATGCAGCTGAATTAGTTTATTGTATAGCCGGGGCTGCTACTGTCTCTATCCTCAACCCGTTCACAAAGCAAATCCAGAACTATTGCATTACGCCGGGCCAAGTCGCCAATGTTCCGAAAGGCTGGTGGCATTACGAGGTTGCCACTGTCGATCATACTCATTTACTTGCCATATTTGATGCCCCTACCCCTGAGGTGATCTTAGGGTCAGATATTTTAAAGCTTACACCGGCTGATATTATGGCACACACTTACGGTATGAACGAGAACCTGTGGAAAAAAGCGATAGCACCTGTCAAACCGTCATTATTTATCGGCCCGCCTGCACCTTATAGAACAAATCCTTCCTACCATCCATCTATTCACCCATCTCAAACCCATATGCCCTTCTGCCCGTATCGTTCCTATTATTAAAGAAAGAAGAGAAATCGCAATGCAGGCAAGGCGCCCGATTGCGATTTTTGGCCTCTTAACAATTACTTTTCACCAGACTGTTCATCCCGTTCGAGATGGTTCATCCCCGGAAAGCGGTTAAGATGAGTTTGGCTGCTTTCCGTGACGACTTTTTGATTCAGCTCGTCCATAGGTATATCATCAACCGTTTGCATATCCTCGTGTAAATCGTAAATGCTAATTTCAGGTGTTTCCAACAAATCCAGCCGTTCTTGATCAGATAGCTCCTGATAAGGGCGCCGTTTTTTTTCCTCCATCCATTCTCCCTCCTTTTATAGAAATAGCATGTGGAATAAGGAGAATGTTATAACCTTAATAAAAAAGACGATTATCGAACGATATCACTCGTTCAATAATCGTTTTCATCCTGTGCACCACTTGCCCTTTCAAACAGGTCAGGAATAAACACTTTCACATGTACCAGCTGCCGGTTCATAGAAACAATGATTTTTAAACTGTCCGGTAAATGGCTGCCCATACCATGTTGGAGGACACGGAGCGTACGGATTAAAGTACCAAAGAGCATACCTTGCCGGATGCTCTCTCCAATAATCCAGCACTTGTTTTGCTAATCGTCTTTCTGTAGGTCTTGCTCTTTCGTAAAATAAATTGCCCTTTTGCACTGCCTCAAAAGAATAATTTCCACCTTGCACTTGATAAATAACTTGTTCGATTGTCCTAACATCTCTAAAATCTAAACAATCCGCTACAGCGCGATTCACAATCACATTGCCGACATACAGCATCCCTTGCTGCCCTTCACCTTCTGCCTCTGCCCGCATCATCCTTGCTACTAAATCAATATCGGCATCCCGGTATTTGACTCTTGGCATTTTTTCACCTCAAAAATATAGTATGTAAAAGATTGGCATTGGTGTCTGGAGCGACTTCAGGCCGCGGTAGAAAAAGGAGAAAAGTTTATCAAAGTGGAAATAGGGCTGAATCTCTTGGGACATGCATTACGGTGAAAGAGCGAAAAATAGTAAAAAGCTGTCACCTTTCTCAAGAGATTCAATGTAGCAGGGCATGATTATTGATGAAAAAGTAAAAATTATATGTTGAGTGTTTTTTTAATTTTTTTAATTTCCCTTGTTAAATAATTCAGCTGCTGATTTATTCCTTGTAAATCAACATTTCCTCCGCCATTAAGAGCTGCTTTTTCAGTTTCCTGCTGTGCTTCCTGTAAAGCTAGAACAGACGCAACTGTAGCAAGCCCCTCACCTAACGTGAGTATTAATCCAGCTATAACCTCAAGTGTAGCTGCCTGACTCACCGGCTGTTGTTCCTGAGCTGCCCCATTATTTTTCTTTCGGTTGTTATTTTGCATTGTTACAGCCTCCAAAATATCGATACATTTATTATATGGAAAGCTGAGAAAGGATAAGTAGGAGAATACCCAATGGAGAAGATTTTAATTTCCTTTGTGCTCCGTGACAGAACATAGCTATTTTTATTAAAAACTCCGCATATGTACCTTTTTTTAAAAAAGAAACTCATAAGATAGTATGTGAAAGGTGGTGAATTTATATGTCTTACTATGCTGGCGGAGGCTATGATTATGGTAATAACAATAATGGATTTGTGTTGATCGTTGTGCTATTTATCCTTCTGATTATTGTTGGTGCTGTATTCGTAAAAGGCTCCTACTAATCATTTTGTTCCTTCATTCCACAATAGCCCTTACTAGCTCTTCTTTGCTTCGGGACAGAAGAGGCATGTTCACAAAAGAATGAGCTTTATGGGGGCGTCTTATATTATTTTCTTTTACCTATCTTTATCATAGGGAATATCCAAAATACAGTATCAGAAGCTGCTAGATGTCACATTATATGAGCATATACTTTGATCAACCTTCATCCCAAAACCTTCGAAAAATAAACGAGCCATCTATCCGAAAAATTCGGCGATAGATGGCTCGTTACATTGAAAAGCTCGTAGTTATATATGCTTGAATTCCTTTAGGAAAATTATACAGGAAGCAAAAATATGGCAGCAGTAATTAAACAGCTGCCTACAAAGTTTTCCCACTATGCCTATATCATCAATATTTCCCGGATATCCTCTTCTGTTAAGGTAGTCGATGCATTCCCTTCAAATTCAAGAATGTCCGTAATAAGATCTCTCTTTTTCTCCTGAAGCTCGTTCATTTTTTCTTCGATCGTACCGCGGGCAATAAGCTTAATAATCTGCACTGCGTTTTTCTGGCCCATTCGGTGCGCACGTCCCGCTGCTTGCTCCTCTACTGCCGGATTCCACCAAAGATCGTATAAAATAACCGTGTCGGCCCCCGTTAAATTCAACCCTGTTCCACCAGCCTTTAACGAAATCAAAAACACATCCCGTTCTCCCCCATTGAATCGATTGCACAGCTCCACTCTTTCCTCAGAAGGTGTATTGCCGTCTAGGTAGAAATACGCCTGGCCTTTCATCGCAATCTCCCGGCCAATGAGTTCCAGCATCTTCGTAAATTGCGAGAAAATCAGTACTCTCCTTCCGGAATGTCTGGATTCCTCCAAAAGCTGCAGCAGTTGCTCAAATTTTGCCGAACTTCCCGTGTAGCCGTCTACAAACAGACCTGGGTGACAGCAAATCTGACGCAGTCTCGTCAATCCAGCTAAAATACGAATGCGGTTTTTCCGAAAGCTTTCTTTATCCAGATGTTTTAATGTATCATATTGAAGCTTTGCCAAGAGCGCTGCATACAGTTCTTTTTGTTCAGGAAGCAGCTCCGAGAATTCAAGCGCTTCTTTTTTGCCGGGTAGCTCCGTAAGTACCTCTTCCTTTAGACGGCGAAGTAAAAATGGCCGGACCCTTCGTGAAATGTCTTTCCTTGTTAAATAACTGTATTCCTCCAGACCCCTGAACAGCTGCGGGAACACCACATGGTAAATGGCCCAAAGCTCTTCCTGGCTGTTTTCTACCGGCGTACCTGTCAGTCCAAAACGGTGATCAGCCTTTATCTTTTTCACAGCCCGCGCCGTTTGGGTCATCGGATTTTTAAATGCCTGTGCTTCATCAAAAAACACCGTATGGAATGTTTGCTTTTCGTACCAGGAAAGATCCTGCCGGAGTAACGGGTACGAGGTGATCAAAACATCGATATCCTTAAGACCCCGCTGCAGTTCCTTTCGTGCCGCCTGATTCCCATCAATGACTATTGCTTGTATTTCCGGCGCAAAGGACAACATTTCGTGAAGCCAATTGTATGTTAGTGAAGAAGGACATACAATGAGTGCAGGCTGTCCGGAAGCCCGTATAGCTGCTAATTCTGAAAGAAGGTATGCAATACTCTGCACGGTTTTCCCAAGCCCCATCTCATCAGCTAGTACCCCGCCAAATCCGTAGCTTGCCAGAGCCTTCATCCATTTAAAGCCTTGTATTTGGTACTCTCTTAAAACATCCTTTAACTTTTGCGGCACTTCAAAATCTAATGCTTCGGGATGGCGTAATTGATCGAGAAACTGCTGAAATGATTCCTCCGGAGCAAACACTTCACTTTCCTCTAGCAGCTCCAGAAATTTCAGGCTTTCTATTATTGGCATATCCAACGTAGTCATATAATTATCATCCTGCACCGGCCCTGCCTGCAGGAAGCGCCTGATTTCCTCCATCTCTTTCGTTTCAAGGGATAATAACGAGTCATTCGGCAAACGGTAATATTTCCGCTTCAATTCTAGTGCCTGTAAAAGCTCTTTTATTTGGTCATCCGAAATCCCATCCATCTTAAAGGTGAATTCCAGCCAATTTGTCCGTTCTTTCTTTACCTTTACGGCGATTTTAGGAAAAGCGCTTTTTTTGACGAGTCGATGACGAACAGCAGTAGTCGCGTAAACCTGCACAAGCGGTTGAAGCGCGGGAAGAGCATGATATAAAAAGTCATATTCCAGCTCTTCATTTTGCATAAAATACCCGCCGTCCGTCCTCGTAAAGCCGCTGTGCTCCATCATCTCCAGAATTTCCTGTTCTTTTTTGTCATCCCTGATAATTAACGGCCCCGTCAGATAATCCATCTCCTCTAACGGCTGAATAACAATATGATCATAATGAAACTCAAGCCCTGCCAGCAGCCTATTTTTCAGCCGGTCTAAGTACAGTTTTGCCACAAGGGGTGTTTTCATCATTTTCTCTGTGATCTGCTTTGACAGCTCCACCTGCCCTAATTTTCTCAAACCCGGCACTACTTTGTTCAGGAATATCTGCAGCTGAGCATCAGGAATGGGTACATAATTCCTATGCGGGGCTACAAGCATTTCCTGCAGTTCTGTAAGCCGTTCACTGTCTTCCTCATTCAGCTGAAAGATCCTTCCGCCGTCTAACACGACATGATAAGCACTAAAAAACAGCAATCGATCAAAGCCTCTAACGATCAATTCATACCCGCTATGCCCTTCCCCCACCTGAAATTGCAGCGGAGGCAGCCCTTTTACGAGCTGCAGGTGCTGAGGTGCTTGCCCTTCCTGCTCAATCCATATGTCCGGCAGTTGCAAAAGTAATGGAAGAAGCACTCTCCAGGCAGAAGGAGGAATAAACAGCACGTCTGTACGAGCCGCATTACCGATATCATGCGGCAGTGTTTCAAATAAAGCCATTTCATCCCGCACGACATGGCTTAACTCATGCAGTACAGCATCCACTTCATCAATAAAGCAATGCTCCTCGGGATCAAAGATGACTGTAGGTGATAAGGCGCAGGCTCTCCCCAGCTTTACATGCTGAAGAAACAGGCGGACAGGGGAAATTTTCATCTCGCCAATAAATAATTCCACACCGAATAAACGTTGTCCCTTTTCAAGGAAATAAGGTTTAAGCGAAAACTTAACGTCTAGCACACGCCTTTTTTCAAAATGAAGCTGATGCCGGCTTTTTCGCCCATGACCTTCCTGAAAAAGCGATAAAATCCCTTCCGACATCTGTCCTTCACTCAATTGCCCTGCTAATACAGCAGGCGAATGATCCTGCCGTTTTCTCTCCTGAATCGCCAGCAAAACCGCGGCAACATGCTGACAGCTTTTGCTGAAATCCCCGAGATCAGGGCAGCTGCAGGTCGTCTTTATCCGGCCGGACACATCTTTTTCAATAGTGACCTGAAAATCCTCTGCTCCTCTTACAACAGCGGTACACCGGTTTATACTATCATCCGTTACCGTTACTTTATTCGTCCGGTAATAAGCTTCCCCTCTTTTGAAGGAGGCGGTACCGCACATGTCTTTTATGATTTTCTGCGTAACTTTTATATCCATGTATTGCGCTCCTTCTTTGTAGTTTATATAAATTCTATTGTTTTTTCGTTTAGTCAGAAAAAAAATCCCCTTTCAGTAAAGTGTATCATCATTCGGGAAGGAATGGTTTTCACACCGCCTGTTTAAAGGGGATATACTTACATTATTTTTTCTTTTATTATTTACGTCAATCGCAGTGCTCTTCGGTAAATGGCAATACTGCTCACCATCAACAGAGCAATGACTACATAGATCCAATCCAAAGCGGTAATTAGCAGCCAGCCGCCGAAAATCGGGCCGATAAAGCCGCCGATATTTTTCAACTGGGAAGCGCCCAAATAAATCCCCTTTTGATCGATTGGGGCGATTTCCTCAATGACCGCATTCATTGTCGGGAAACAAAAAATTTCGCCGATTGAAAAGATAATCATGCTTACGATAAACATCCAATCATTTTCGGCTATTCCAAACAACAATAAACCTGCCGCAAATATTGTAATCCCAATCTTTAAAGACATATAAATATCCGCCTTTTCAATCATGACGGTCAACGGCAGCTGCAGGGCAAGCACCGTAATGGAGTTTGCGACAATAACATACGAAAATAACTTTACACCATCCTCCACTTTTATATCAATCAGCTGAGGCAGTGTAGAATCGAACTGCGAATAGCCGAGCGAAATTAAAATACCGGCTATGATAAAATAAAACAGCTTTCGATCGCGTGCAACCGCACTAAAAATGGCATTTACCCTATGGTTGCTGCCTAATTGCTGCTGTTTTGATTCATAGCGATTTAAGATAATAAGCAAAAACAAGCCGTACATCGCATACATCGCCGCCGTTATAACGAACGGGATCGATGCACTCGACATCCTCGAAATCCAAACACCGAGCAGTGGTCCAATAACTGCCGCAATATTAATGGCAGTATAACGGACAGAAAACAGTCTTCGTTTTTTGCTATCCTCCGTAAAATCAATCATTAATGCCTGTGTGCCCGGCTCGAAAAAAGAACGGCACAAGCCATTTAACGCATTCAGTATGACAAAATAGAAGGCGCTCGGTGCAAATGCAAAGCCTAAAAATGTAAAGCTCCACACAAAGACTGTTGTAATGATCACATATTTTCTTTCGAAGCGGTCCGTCAAATAACCGCCGATAAGACCGCCGAATGTCGAAAAGAGCGGTGCCACTCCTAATGTCATCCCGATAAGCAGCGGAGAAGCATGCAGCTCATTATGTAAATAAAGTGCTAAAAACGGCATCGCCATAAAGCTTGCTGTTCTAGCAAAAATGGTCCCGCCTAAAATAATCCACACGAGCGGGTGAAAATACCGAAGAATTGAAGTCATAATCTGCCTTTCTTACAAAGTGATACGAAATATTATATAGTAACAGCACGCAATTGGAAATATTCGTTATTTCGAAAGAAAAAAAGAGCTGTTAAAAAACTTTTAGGTAGAGCTTTATTTTCATTTCCTTATTGCTTCTCTCTTTTTTCTGCAATAACTTTTCTCCTTCTTGAATTATGTATCAATAATACTGTTATTCTCATAAAAAGACGTGTTCTTTTTTACATATCAAGACTTCACGAATATTTTTTATTTACATCCTCGCTATTTGTAAAGGTTTTCATTCTCCTATAGGAAACATAATTTTCTCACGTCATAATTATCAGAAATTTTATATTGATTAATAATTCTATTCTTATATAATAATTTGTATCATAAATTTTCTGACAATTAGGGAGGATAATGAAGAATGAAAGATTTTATAAATAAGCTGTTAGTCGGTATGAGCCTTGGAATCGTTGTATGTTTAATTCCAAATGCCCTAGTTGGAGAAATATTAAAACTGATTATTCCATACGCACCCTGGCTGGAGCCTGTATTAATGACTTCAGTAATTGTCATGAGTCTATTACCAGTTATTATAGGTGTGATGACAGGTATTCAATTTAAATTAACACCTATTCAAACATGTAGTGTCGGGCTTGCTGCTTTTATCGGAAGTGGAGTCACAACAATTGGAGAAGACGGAGCTTTAACAATCGCAGGAATCGGTGTTGTTATTAATATAGGAATTACTACTGCTCTCGCTGTATTATTCGTGCAGTTTTTAGGAACGAGATTGAAAGATTGGACATTACTAGCAATGCCTGCGTTAACAATTTTCATCCCCGGCTTAATCGGTACAGCTATTTTGCCATATGTCCGTAATGCTTCAGGTTTAGTTGGAGATGGGATTATGTATTTAACAAGCTTACAGCCGGTCCTAATGGGCGCCTTAATTGCAATGGTTTTCTCCATGCTTATCTTATCCCCTATCTCCACAATCGGAGTAGCGACCGTTATTTTGCTGTCGGGTATTGGTGCCGGCGCTGCAAACCTGGGTGTTTGCGCATCAGGAATCGGCATGTGTATTGCGAGTTACCGCGCTAATAATTTTGGCACAGCCATTGCCCATATCGCATCTGCAAAAATTCAAATGCGCAATTTCTTTATGAAGCCGAAAATCGCCTTTCCGATGATTTTAACAGCCGCTATTTTAGGCGGGCTTGCAGGAGTATTCCAAATTGAGGGAACACCTTATAGTGCAGGCTTCGGCTTAGCAGGCTTTGTCGGTCCATTAAAATATTTAGATCTGGTAGGCTGGAATATCCAAAGTGTCTCCATTGCCGTCACATTATTTATTGCCCTGCCAGTCATTCTAAATCTGCTCTTCATCAAACTATTTGAACATAAGTTTAAGATGATCAAACCGGAGGATTACAAAGTAAATTATGAATAAGTGAAAGCTCGGGCAGGAAATACTCTGCCCGAGCTTTTTGATGATAAGCTTTTGTACTATTGCAGATCCCATATGCACCATTTGAGATATCATACTTCAAAATATAAATGCTTATGCAAGCTGCAGCCTGGATTAAATGTACTTTTACAGGAGGGGCACGATGAATGACACGATAAATATTCATTGATCGTTAGCTCATATCCGCAGGCACCGCATAAGACGGCTTTTTGGTGGAACTCACTTTTCGGCCATACTTGCGGAGCACCGCATCCTTTTTCTTCATGGCAGGAGAAACAGGGATAATATGTATTACAGCAGTAAAATTTAATAGCAATCCGGTCAATTTCCTTGTGATAGTGAAAACAGCGTGTTTCGTTATCAACATTAGTACCTTTTAGTTCGTGACCATAATGAAGCATTTTACCATCCCCTTCTTTCTTGCATACATAAGAAAGATCAGTCTCTATATTTTTGAACAATCGGCTTTAACCGGTAGCCGAAAACGCCAGCAAAGACAGCTAGAATGATATCCTTCGGTAACGGTACAACCATCCACGCCCAAGCCATTTGATATGTAAAGCCTGACGGTGCGGCAAACCACAGCTTATAGGCTGCGTACATCCAATTCGTCCCGATAATATAGTTGATAGCTGTGCCGGCCAGCGCAGCGATCACAAAGCCTTTTACCGACGGGAATTTCCGGATGATCGCTCCTACAACATAAGCAACGATAATATACGAAAGAATAAAGCCGAAAGTTGGCATGGCGAGTGAATCAATTCCGCCTGAAAACTGAGAGAATACCGGCAGACCGACCAATCCAATAAAGGCATAAAAAATCATAGCAACCGCCCCAGTACGGCTTCCTAATATAATGCCGGCCAGTATGGCAAAGAACGTTTGGAGCGTAATCGGCACACCACCGATCACTAAAAAAGAGGAAATATTAGCACCAATCATCATCAGTACGGAGAACATAGCGATTTGAACCATTTGCAGTGTACGAGAATGATTTGCTGTTTTGGCGACTGTTGTTGACATTTTATACCTCCCGAAAATCAATATTAGGAATAGTATAGATAATCTCTTTTTATGTGTCAACCTTCATTTTCAATCGGTTAACCAAAATCTTTGTTAGGATACGCTAATAGCATAGTTACGTGTAATAGTAGTTTGCTGTGTAAATCTTTATTTTATATACAAAATTCACCATATAAAATGAAATAACAAGTCTCATTATATTATTTGGAGTTCATTTTCACTTGCTTAAAGGAAGCATCTTGTGCGGATCAAAGCCACCATACGCGTAACTTTCTTTCACTGTATGAAACAGAAGATTCATCTAAAAATGTCCCTGCCATTATAGATCCAATGGTTTAAGACGCATTCATTTTGGTTCCCACTTTTCTATCTGAATTTTTTACATTTCTATTAGGAAGCTATCGCAAGATTGATAACATTGCATTTACTACTATCGTTGTTTCCCTCTGTTAGGATAGATGTCACTCGCTTGGTCTTGGGTTATTTGTATGATAGAGATTTCCTTACTTATGCTTTTTATCGTTCATCTACTAAAAAGGGAAAAGATGCAGCGGGTTCAGTTCAAACGAAACTGAACCCGCTGCATCTTTCTTTTCACCCTCCGCTTATCGGTGGAATAAAGGCGACTGTATCCCCTTTTTTCACAACTGTTGTGTCTGTTGCAAATTCCTCATTTACCGCTGCCATGACATGCTGGAAAGAAATTTGCGGGTACTGTGCTTCCATCCATTCTTTAATTTCTTTTACAGTACAATCTGATAGCTCAACGCTTAATTTTGCTTCTCCAATTTGTTCTTGTAAATAGGAAAACAATAATATGTTAATCACAAAGATCCTCCTCACGTATCGAAGGGTTTCCTTTTGGATAAGGGATATTCTCTAATTGATCGCCAATCCATTCGGTTCCATCTTCCCAAAACTCTTTTTTCCAAATCGGCACAATTTGTTTAATTCGTTCAATCGCATATTCATTTGCCGCATAAGCCATTTTACGATGTGGCGATGAAACCGCTATGACGACAGCAATATCCGATATTTCCAACCGGCCGACACGATGAGAAATGGCAACCTTGGCTTCCGGCCATTGCTCTTTTATTTCTTTGGCAATTTGCTCAAACATTTTAACAGCCATAGATGGATAAGCTTGATATTCCAAACGGAGTGTTTTCTTGCCTTTTGTCATTTCTCGCACTGTTCCAATAAATACAGTAATGGCACCAGCATTGCGGCTTGCTACTTTTTGGCGTACTTCTTCAACATCAATTGGTTTATCTACGATTTCAAACAAAGCCGTAGTCATCATTTACCCCTCATTTCTTTCATTAAAAAATCCATATATTCCGCTTTTTCATAAATGGAAAAAGCGGGATATTCCAGTGGCTTATCTAATGGATATGTTGGCCAATAAAGAATACAAATAATATTGGATACTTTTTGAAGTAAGGATTGGTCTTCCGGTCGCCGTAAAAGGACAACCTTTGGGTAGTGCTCTGATTTATAACCTTCAATTAAAATAAGATCCATATCCATTAATTCATAAATCGCTAATATATCTGCCAGCTGCCAATGACTTCGGTTAATACTCATGCGTAAAGTACCTTGTCCCTCAACCGCTGTCACACTGGCCCCAGCTTTCTCATGACGCGCGCTGTCTTTTGAACTTTCTATCATTGGAACCCCGCCGTGTCCGTGATGCTTGATCGCTCCTACAACAAAACCTTCAATAGTTGCCTGGGCTATGAGCTGCTCTGTTAACGTGGTCTTCCCGCTGTTTTGATAGCCTACGATTTGTAAGATTTTACGATGTTGTCCCAAGGCCACTCACTTCCTTGCAGATTTTCCAGCAATAAAACTGCTACTTGCATTCCTTTTTCATATCCTCGTGATCCACCAGGCAGCACAATGAGGGCATTGGCATTTGCTAAAGAGGAAACAGAACCAGATTTATCCAACCCGGACGGAACTGCTACTAGTTGACCATTTTCGTAAAAAGCATTCGCCCGTACAAAACGGGTAAACGGATTCGGCTTTTTAAAGTCCGCACCTAAAATAGCCTGCTCTCTTCGTAAATGTGGCTTTTTATTAGTAAATGCCGCTTGAATAATCGGTCGTGTAAATAGTTCAAAGCCCACATAGCATGCAGATGGATTACCTGAAAGTCCAAATAATAATTGACCGTTTCGTGCAGCGACAGTTGTGACACTACCTGGTCGCATCGCTACTTTATTAAAAAGGACTTGTGCACCAATCGCCTCATAAATGGCAGGTAAGTGATCATAATCACCAACTGATACTCCACCTGTTGTAATCAGGATGTCTACTTCCTGCAGGGCTTTTTCCACCGCATCAATACATAACGCCAGATCGTCGCTGAATTTACCTAAATACTTGGCACTTGCCCCGGCGCGTTCAATTTGAGCCATTACCATATAGGCATTGCTATTGCGGATTTTGCCTGGCTGCAAAGCTTCCGCCGGTTCTAGTAGTTCACTTCCTGTTGCAATGACACCAACAACCGGTTTTCGGTAAACAGGTACTTGGTCATAACCAAAAGTGGCAAGCAAGGCAACAACACCCGGATTAATATACTGCCCTTTTTCAATGAGGACCGTACCTTTTTTGACGTCCTCTCCCTTATAGGAAATATTCGTTCCTGTTTGAAAAGAGCGTTTGATTGTCATATATTTTTGATTTTCTTCTTCAAATGTATGTGTTAATTCCAGCATGACTACACAATCACATCCGTTTGGAATGGGTGCTCCTGTCATAATGCGCACCGCTTCTTTATGCCCCACAACTCCTTCAAACACGTAGCCTGCGCCAATCTCTCCTACTACGTTAAAGGTTACTGGATTTTCAGAACTTGCTTCCCCGCTATCAACCGAACGAATCGCATAGCCATCATAAGGTGAACGGTCAAAGGCTGGCACATCTTGGTCAGCAGCAATATCTTCAGCTAAAAAACGCCCATGTGCCTGCATGAGGGACACGGTCTCTTTCTTTTCTTCGTATGCAAACTCCATAATACGTTGTACAGCTTCTCCAACAGCAATTGGTTTTCTTTTTTCCAACATCCGGAACACTCCTTTATCCAAGCAAACGGTAATAAATGATTTTCGCCTTTTGTACATCCTGTACCCCGTGTATGACAACACGTCCATCCTGGAAAACAACCAGACGATAGTCTTCTGCTTGGCAAGATAATAAATAAGGGTTTTTTTGAATTTCACCATAAGATCGAAGTTGAACAGCGAGCTGATCCAAATTATAGTGAATCGGTTTAGGCGGACGGATTTGAATGGCATCGCGACCGCATAATATATCTAATTTTGTTTGGTTTTCATATGCTAAATACGGATAGGTCGGATTTTCACCACAAGATGGGCAGTTGCTATCACGTATTTTTTCTACGTTCATTTCATAGTGTTGATTTTGCCAAACATCAAATGTTAAGTAATTTTTCCGTAAGGCTTTCTCATCCCCCACTAAAAGTTTGAATACTTCTGCAACCTGATAGGCGGCCACCATTTGGACAGCCGGGCTGATAATGCCAACCGTATCACATGTCATCCCTGTATTCGGCATAACCTTTAGCAAACAATGGTAACAAGGTGTTTTCCCGGGTACAATCGTATAAGTAGCACCATAACTCCCGATACAGGAACCATAAACCCAAGGAATACGGTATTTTTGTGCAAGATCATTCATCATAAAGCGAACATCAAAATTATCCGTTGCGTCTACCATAACATCTACATTTGCCAGCAATGGGAGTAACTGCTCTGAAGAGGCATCAAGAACAGAGGCGTTGATTTCCACTTCTGAGTTAATGCTTTGCAGCCGCTTTTTCGCAGCGATCACTTTCGGCACCTTTTCCCGGGCATCTTGTTCGGTATAAAGCTGCTGCCTTTGTAAATTACTCCACTCCACATAATCACGGTCAATAATCGTCAACTTTCCGATACCGGCTCTCACCAATGCTTCTGCGCTGGCACTGCCTAATGCCCCAACTCCTATAATCAAGACATGTTTTTGTTTTAGAAGCTGCTGCCCTTTTTCTCCGATTGGTCTGAATAATTGTTGTCTAGAATATCTGTTATGCATAAATGTGTTTGCCTTTCTTTTTTGAATTTTGGTTTGACCTTTTCATGTATAGCATTATAATAAAAGTGTTGTTTTTCAGAAAAAACTATATCAATACTACTGCAGGAGGTCTTTTACCATGCACCCTACACATCATCAATTTCCGATACGTGCCGCCATCTTAACAGTAAGTGACACACGTACAAAGGCAAATGATTTGGGCGGTCAACAAATTCAATCGTTCCTTCAAGAAGCTTCCTTTGAATTGGTGGACTACCAAATTTCAAAAGATGAACCACTTGAAATAGAAAATCAAATAAAAAAATGGTGCATTGATCAAAAGATTAATACGATTATCGTAACAGGAGGAACAGGATTTACACCAAGAGATCAAACTTACGAAACAATTCTCCCTCTTTTCGAAAAAGAAATGATGGGTTTTGGTGAATTATTTCGAGCACTAAGCTATGAAGAGATTGGTCCAAAAGCGATGTTTAGCCGTGCTACAGCAGGTAGTCGCGAAAAAACGGCGATCTATGTGATACCCGGTTCTCCGAATGCCGTAGCACTTGCCATGACAAAGCTGATTGTTCCGACTGTCCAACATTTTGTAGGGGAGCTGCATCGCCTATGAAAATCGCCGGCGTTGTTTTAGCTGGTGGTCAATCTTCAAGATATGGCCAGCCTAAAATGTTTGAAGTGTTTGATGGTCATCCCTTATATAAGCATAGTCTCAATGCCTTGCAAAAAAATCAGCTGGAGCCTTTAATTATCGCTACCAACACTAGCTTGCAATCAAAGTTTCCCCAAGAAAAGGTTCATTGGATCATTGAAAAACAACCTCATCAAGGCCCCCTGTTTGCCTTGCAAAATATTATGATGAACTTTCCTGATGTGGAGTGGTTCTTTGTCATAGCGAGTGATATGCCTTTTATACAGGCGGATTTTGTCCGAACGATGCTGTCATTTATCGATAATCGTTTTGATGCTATTGTTCCTAAGCAAGCTTCAAGATTACAGCCGCTTGCTGCTTTATATCGCCGTAGTGCTTTATCTAATGCAAATCAATTAGTTCAACAAAACAAGCGAAGTATGAACGCGTTGCTAGAGCAACTTCAAGTTTGTTATGTACCGTTTGAAATGGAAAGCTCCACATTTATCAACATCAATACGCAGCAGGACTGGTCACAAACAACTGAAAGGAAGTCTAATTATGAGTAATTTTACACACTGGAACGAAGAAGGTCGCCCTAAAATGGTCGACATTTCCGAAAAAACAATTACAAGCCGTACAGCGATCGCTCGTGCCACTATTACTTTATCCGATGAAGTTTATCAAGCCATCGAGCAAGGGGGCATTAAAAAGGGCGACCCTACGCAGGTGGCGCAAATTGCCGGGATTATGGGCGCTAAAAAAACAGCAGACATTATTCCAATGTGTCATCCTATACAGTTACAAGGAACTGATTTCCAATTCGAGTACAAAAAAGCAGCGGTTGGTTATGAACTACATATTCAAGCTACAGTAAAATGCAGCGGGAAAACAGGCGTTGAAATGGAAGCACTAACAGCCGTATCCATTGCTGCACTGACTTTTTATGATATGTGTAAAGCCGTCGATAAATCGATGGTGATTAAAGAAACATACCTTGTTCAAAAAACAGGCGGAAAAAGCGGTACCTATGTGCGGGAATAAACAGAAAAATTCGGCATTCTTTTGCCGATTTTTCTGTTTATTTATTATTACACTTCTCACTATTTCGTCTAGCCGCCTATATGTGACATTTCAATTTTTGAGCTTTTTCTTTTTTCTACTGTTTGTTCAGTCCGTTCATCAGAGTAACGGTCATTTCTATTTTCCCATACACTCGTAATGCATCCCTTGATTGTTTCATCATCTGCTTCAGATCTTAACAAATTCCGTAAATTCGTTCCCTCAGTTGCAAATAAACAAGTATATAATTTTCCCTCTGCAGAAATACGGGCACGCGAACAAGTAGAACAAAAAGAATCTGTTACAGATGAAATGACACCGATTTCACCCTGGCCGTCCTCATATTGATAGCGTGAAGCCACTTCCCCTTTATAGTTAGGTTCTACAGGTTTCAATGGAGAAAATTGATGAACTTTATCAACAATTTCCTTCTTCGACACAACATCATCCAGCCGCCAGCCATTTGAATTACCGACATCCATATATTCAATATAACGAAGGATATGCTGTTTTTCTTTAAAGAACTCTGCCATCTCAACAATATCTTGATCATTTTTTCCTTTTTGAACAACCATATTGATCTTTACTTGTAAGCCTGCTTCTGCAGCCTTCTCTATACCCTCTAATACGGTTTGCACTTTCCCCCGATGACCATTCATCTCGGAAAAACATTCCTCATTTAGCGAATCCAGACTAACAGATACACGGGATAACCCTGCTTTTGCTAAATCATTCGCATATTTTTTCAGTAAAGTTCCATTTGTCGTTAAGGCTATATCCTCTACACCCTCTATGCGGTGAATACGTTCTATTAATTTCGGAAGCTCACGGCGCAGTAGCGGCTCACCACCCGTAATACGTATTTTTTTCACGCCTAAGGAAACGAAAATCTTTACTAATCGTTCTATTTCTTCAAAACTCAATATTTTATCGGACGGTAAAAAAGCATAATCTGGACCAAATACTTCTGAAGGCATGCAATATTGACAGCGGAAATTACACCGGTCTGTCACGGATATTCTTAAATCTCTTAATGGTCTATTTAGTTGGTCATGTAGATTAGTAATTTTGTTCCCCGCCTTTCCATTTGTTAGCTTATTTCATTTTTGGGTAAAAGAATACATGTGTATAAATAGTAAATCGATTAGCATAAACACAGCCTATCATAACAAGTTCCTCTGCCACAGCCATTGTATGCTACTGTTGCGAAGGCGGCAATGTCCATGAATTTTCTTTAAAGCATTATGGCGTCCAAAACCGTGATACCCTATGCCGCAACAAAAAGAACTATATCATTCATTTTATAGTAAGTGATAGTATGGTTTAAAATGTTTTGATTTAACATACACAAAGCCTTCTTTTTTGCTGATCCCAAATTTCTTTCTTATCTTCGGAATTGCGGATTATTCGCTCAGAAGCTAAATAACTAATTACGATATTTTTCTTTATTCAGGTAACGCAACCTATCGTAATAAATTCTTGCTGACTTATCCTAATGATCACAGCGTCTTCTGTAGCAATATTATCTACATTTTCCTTGGGTTAATCATTTTCTTTACGAAATACCTCTCCAGCTATTGCTTTTTTCTTCAGATATCTTCCTCTATTTAATAAGATATTCTTCAAAAGACATACAGAAATAGTAAACTCTTCTTCATTTGGCACTTCATCATAGGTAGGGATGACAAAACAATTTTATAATGGGTTGATTGGAGTACCGGCTGAGGACTCCTTAAAGGGGTGAGCATGTGGGGAAAATTTAATATATTCGAGGTCGATCCCCGAAGTATATGTAGTTGGAACCGTGCCCCCCTGGAAAGCATCCAGCCAGAATGGAAATCAACCTTAGGTTACGGTGATGAATCTTTCCTTTTCTTATAATCAAACAAACGGAACCATTTATTGTTCCACAATTGTTCCCTGCTCCAAAGCTCAATTCCGTTAAATACCAATTTAGGAAAGTATATTAATATAATTTCCTACAAAGGAATGAAAAGGCGGAATTTACTTTTGGTTGCATTGAAAGCTCTCATACTCCCAGTCACGAAAGAAGCGTAAAAACATCCAAACCGCGCTCTCAAAAGGTACACGTATATAATAATATATGAATTTAAAAATATCCACTTAGAATAAAGAAGAAGGCATATTGCCCTCTTCTTTTATGATCTAGTATGACTTTTTATAATTTTTACGATATAGAATATAGTTTCGACTCATATAGCTGACTGGTACACTCCAAACGTGAACAAGTCTTGTAAATGGCCAAAGAGCAAATATAGCAAGGCCCGCTAAAATGTGAAGTTTGAACGATAATGGAACAGCTGCCATTACAGAGGCATCTGGACTAAAAAGGAAGAGATCACGGAACCATACTGAAATGGTAGAACGATAATCAAAGTCCGGCTCTACTATATTTGTTACTACTGTACTATACATTCCCAAGAAAACGATAAATAATAGTAGCACATTTACAATTAAATCTGAAGCAGTACTTAATTTACGTACATTTTTCTTTGTAAAGCGTCGTGATGTTAATACAATCATTCCGCCTAATGTTAAGAAACCAAAAATACTTCCGATATACACAGCACCTATATGATAGAGATGGTCACTTACACCCATCGCATGCAGCCATTCTTTTGGAATGCCAAGTCCTACGATGTGACCGGCAATAACTGGAATGATTCCTAAATGGAACATCATACTTCCAATTTTCAATTGTTTCTTTTCGACGAATTCACTCGACTTAGCTGTCCAGCCAAATTGATCTGTACGATAGCGATAAACATGGCCAATAATACATACAGCTAGACAAATATAAGGAAATATAATCCAAAGAAATTGATTGAGACTATTCATGGTTATCTACCGCCTTATTATTTATACATGCTTTAAATGTTTCACGTAATGCCTTAATTACATAATAATAAGGGCATTTATGCTCTTCTAATGATTTCAGAAGATAGTAGGTACCATCCTCTAACACCGCAAATAACATAGTGAGGCTTTCTTCAGCACGGTCATCACCAAGCCATTCCGCTGCATATAGAAATTCACACATTAATGGTAAATAATCAGAAAGTTCTTCATCCGGCATATTTAATCCAAACATTTCATACAACACTTTTAATTTGGCAAGCATTTGCCCGCGTTCTTTTGTATCTTCAAATTTAAAATATGTCATATATAGAGTGGAATCTTTTTGGAAATCGAATATTTTCACATACATTTCTTCAATTTCTTCCATACTATATTCCTGAATAAGTTTCCAATACGTTTGGATGGACTCATAAGCAGGATCTGAGGAATCAAAAGATTCCTCAATTAATAACGGATTAAAATTTATTTTCTCTGGATATGACAATTGTTGAGCGAAGAAACCAAATGCATGCTTATGCTTATAAAGCTCCTCTAAATTAATCACGCCAGATTCCTCCATAGAAGTTTTCTTCGTAAATTTCTTTACCGCTCTTACCTGGGGCTGCCCCGCATCCTCCACAATCCATGGAATATCCTTCCAAACCTTGTGAACGATACGTATCTAAATGTCCCTCTTTATGAGAAGTCGGGATAACAAATCGATCTTCATATTTTGCAATTGCCAATAAGCGATACATAGCTTCAGTTTGTTGAGAAGTTAATCCAAGTCTGCTTAGACGATTATCATCAAAGTCTTTTCCTGAAGATTTCGCACGCATGTACATACGCATCATGGCCATTTTTTGAAGAGCTTCCTTCACCGTTTGTGTATCGCCGGCTGTTAACATATTGGCGATATATTGAATCGGTGTACGCATTTCTTCGATAGCAGGGAAGATATAATCAGGATTTTGAATCGAATCTTTCCCTTCGAAATAGTTCATAATCGGACTTAATGGCGGTACATACCAAACCATTGGCAATGTACGGAATTCCGGATGAAGCGGGAATGCTAATTTATATTCAATCGCCAGCTTATAAACCGGTGAATTTTGTGCAGCTTCCAGCCAATCTTCACCTATGCCGTCTTTACGAGCCTGTTCGATTACTTTAGGATCATTTGGATCTAAAAACAGATCGCATTGTGCTTTATATAAGTCTTTTTCATTCTCTGTAGCTGCAGCTTCAGCTACTTTATCTGCATCATACAGCATAACCCCTAAATAACGGATACGCCCTGTGCATGTTTCGGAACAAACAGTTGGCATACCTGCTTCAATACGCGGGAAGCAGAATGTACATTTTTCTGCTTTATTTGTTTTCCAGTTGAAGTACACCTTTTTATAAGGGCAACCTGTCATACAATAACGCCAGCCACGGCAAGCCTCTTGGTCTACTAAAACAATGCCGTCTTCATCACGTTTATACATAGCACCAGATGGACATGAAGCAACACATCCAGGGTTTAAACAGTGCTCACATAAACGCGGCAAGTACATCATAAACGCCTGTTCAAAATTAAATTTAATATCTTCTTCAATCTTTTCGATGTTCGGATCTTTTGGACCAGTTGCATGAACACCGGCTAAATCATCTTCCCAGTTTGGTCCCCATTCAAGGTTCATTTTCTCGCCAGTCACAGCAGAATGTGGTCTAGCAACTGGTTGGTGTTTTTTCTCACCGGCAGTAGTTAAATGCTCATAGTTATATGTCCAAGGTTCATAGTAATCTTTCATTTCCGGCATATCCGGGTTATAAAAAATCTTTCCTAAAGCTACTTTAGATAATTTACTACCCGACTTCAGCTCAAGCTTTCCGTTTTTTAACGTCCAGCCGCCTTTATATTGCTCTTGATCTTCCCATCTCATTGGATAGCCAATACCTGGTTT
>DEQA01000329.1 GCA_002359075.1 Planococcaceae bacterium UBA3378 | reverse complement strand
ACAATTGGGGTGCAGTTCAGAGTTGTCCTGCATGCTGCTTTTTCTTATGATTCCGCTATTGCTTTCTTTGCCTTTTGGTCGAATTGTTCTATGCAGATAAACAGATTTCCAGGTTTTGATACTCTTGATAAAAGAAAGGCTTTGACCCAGTAAAGAGTCAAAACCATCATTGTACCTTTGTAATTTTTATAGCTCACTCTATAGGAAATTCCTTTTTATATGTTAGATGCCGGATTGCTGTTTTCTGACCGGATCCACTTCAATCCTTCCTTCTGGCCTTCTAACTTGAGCGTTTCTTTCCAGTCCTTATATTCGTCTGTATTTCTTTCTGTTTCAATGAAGTCTTCAATCATCCATTTCTTTTCATCCTTGTTATAGATAAGATACAAATCCCCGATGAGATCAGAGGAGATATCCTCAGATTCAGGGTAATCGATCAGCTTTAGCTTTCGTGTATACGTGACATAGGCAGTTACCTCGGCCGACCATTTCCCATCAAAATAATTGACTGCAAAATCATCTAAGTTTAAAACAGCTCCGTCATATTTTGAATGAAATTCCTCAATATAATCCGCTGCCTCCATATAAGCTGAGCTGACTATATCCTGCGAATAGGCCATTTCTTCAGCTGTAGCATATAAATTCGTAAAGGATTCAAGATTAAACTCGGTCGTCTCAAAAACAGACATGTCGTAATTAAACGTATCAACTGCTGCTACTATATCATTTTTTATTTTTTCATCCTGCTTAACGAGACTCTTTGTATCTACGATATACGTAATCACATCATTGCCCCACACATCTGCTTTTTTCGTTTCCGTAAAGTCCCCAAGATCGTTTTTTACCGTCAAGACAATGGAATACGTTCCCGGAAGGAAAGGACCGTAGAATCCATCAGCATTTTCTTTAAAATCCAATTTTGACTTATCGATATTGAAGTTGACAGTATCATCCTCATGCTGGCCTGACACCTGGATAGAGGCAGTTTTTACAAGTAATTGATAGTCTCTTGTCAGACCTTTTTTTTCGCCCGTTATAAGGCTGATTGGTTGATTCGTTTTTGTATAATCCTTTTTTTCCAGCTGTTTCTGCAGGCTTTCTTTGATTGCTTGATAACTATGGCTGTTTTCTTTTAAATAAGCTACGAGCGCAGCTGTAGATTGGTTATCGACAATGGCTTCCGGTTTATCGGCAACAATAAGGTCTTTAAGCATATCAGGCTTTTCTTCTTCAATCGCAGTTTCAAATTGGGCAACCATTTTTTCCGGATTGTTAAGCTGACTTACAAAGAAAACAATGCCCACCCCCAGAATAATCACAGAAACAACAGATAAAGCGATAAGTAGGATTATTTTTTTAGACATACGTAATCGCCCCTTAATAGCCTCGGCCTTTTGCAAAAACATCTATAATTTTTTCACTGTTATAATGATCCGTATTAACCGTCCACTTGCCGTCTTTTTCAACCATTTCAATTTCTAGCGGACGCTGAGCATTTTTTACTTCTAGGGAATTGATGATGGAATCCAATTTTGAAAAGGCATATTCGTCACGCTTTTTTCCATCATATTCGCCTGTATTATCAAGATATTCCTGGCGGTAATCACTGATTTTATCATAGATATTACCTAGCGGAAGAGAGGAGTATTCTAATTTCACTTTTGCCTTTCCATTGGCATTGGCTGTTGTGGCAGCCTTGACTTCCGCTTTTTGTGCCATTGCTGTTTTATAAATAGCATAGTGTTTTGCCGCCTCTTCTTTGGAAATCTCCAAATCGTAGAAAGAATCGTCAATTGTATCTTTAAAAGCATTGACCCCTGCATCCTGAAGTGCCTGCTTATCAGCAGCTACCAGTTTTTCATAATCCACATTTTCTTTATCCAAATAGATTGTTTCGATATAGGCAGTCAGCGCCTTCGCCGGGTTATCGAGATGATCGAAGCTTTCCGTATATTCGGATGTATTAAATGCAACACTCACTTCTTTTCCTTCTTTTGTATCACCCATTACAAACGGTGTAACCCCAATTTCATATTCTTTGTCTTTTTCCGCCTGGAAAATGATTGTGACTTCCTTGGCTTTTCCTGCCCCGATATCACCGCTTGGAGAAGAGTCAAATCCTAAATCTGTATTAAAAACAGGTTCGATTGTCAGCTGTTTGTCACCATCATATACTTTAATTTCAGAATAAGGGGAAACACTCACTGTGGAGTCGGATTTATTTTTAATATTCAGCGTGACAGCAACCGGATTTTTTTCAGCTTCACTCTCAATTGTTTGTCCTTGGTCTCCAAGTAAAACAAACGATGCCTTCTCCACCTCTACTTCTACTTTTGCTCCTCCCGCACCTGTAGAAGAGCAGCCTGCTAAAGCAATCATGAATACTAAAAACAATGATAAAAATCCTAATTTCTTCATCTTGCTCATTCCTCCTCGCCAACCATTTTTGGGTTAATTATACAATTCAGGTTACAATATATTAAATTGTTGAATCGTTAGTCAATGTGTCGATAGGTGGATGTGATTTATGTAAAAAAAAGGATGTTTAATAAAATGATTCGGAAATAAAGAGGAGAACAATCCATATTTATTAAAACAGCGAAAGAAAGAATGGTAACAAAAGGTACTAAAACACTATGAATGCATTAAAAAAGTACTTATTCGAATGGATAGGTAAAATTTTTCCAACAGAGAACCTGGATTGCTCATAAAAACAAACCATACAAACTGCCACCATTTACTTTTCAGACTCTCCGTTAACCGCAGGAAGAAAAATCACCACACAGATTAATAGTTAAGAACGCTTCCGTTTTTTTGAAAAATACAGGACCCTTTTTATCACTTTCAGGAAAACACAGCTTGCAATAGGCATATATCTCCTGCCTGGCGTGTATAACCTTCATAATATAATTTTACAGATGGCTTTATGTATATCTTTCTAAAGAAAGGGGACCCATTATGTATTATTTCTATCAGCCTAATCATTACCCATTTCCTTATGGACAGACTGCTTCCCATTCCTTCCCCCCTGCCCATTCTATGCATTCCGAATTATTGTATCAGCCTACAGTACAGCGAAACACCGGTACTCCTAAACCAAGTTCTCCACCCCCGGCGAATCAGGCACCTGTCTACCCGCCCGTTAATTCAACTTATTTAAATGAATCGGCAAAAAGCTCCCGCAAGCTACTATCTGAAGCCAGTTTATTGCTCAATCGTTTATCTACATCACGAGAGTTTGGTAATAAAGTGATGGAGGCTGCCCAACGCTCCGATACAACGGAGGTAACACGTTTAATCCGTTCCCTCGGAATTACTACGAACGTGGTTATCCAGTATAATCCTGATGGCTTTCATATTGAGTTCGTATCACAGGTAAAAAATATAGACTGTTGCCGATTGACAGTCGCATTGCGTTGGCGTTAATATTCAGCACATTTTGGTTTTATATTTAGTCTGTACATTCCATCCCGAAAGACCCTATTTTATGATCTCTCTATCTATTTCTCCTGCCCTTTATAAATAAAACAGCCATATACTAGACCATTTGAAGCAAGTAAAGTTGGATTTATCCGTAAAACATATAAAATCATTTACCTATACAGCTTCACTCTAGTAGACAGAAAGAACCTAAAATACAAAAATAAACATAATATGAATTTAATTGTAATATAATTACTTTGGCTGCTTATCTTTTTTATGGCTCAATATTATAAAGCTTCAGGAGGGGGATCTATGGACCGGACAAGCAACAGTCATACAACTACCGAGAAAGATAGCGAAAAAATTTTCACTTCCATTTCTTCAACAAAAAAAACACCAAAGCCCGGCAATTCATCTTTTTCTAATCTTAACAACTCGCCGCAGCAGGATGATACTGCATATCTATTAGGGGTATTTGTAAATGAAGATGGACAGAAATACTATTTAAAGAAATGGGCAAAAACAACTCACACATGGAATTGGGCCGCGTTCTTTTTCTCTTTTTGGTGGTTAGGCTACCGGAGAATGTACATACCGCTTATCACCATTTTAGGCGGATTTTTATTTCTTCATCTCATCGCTGCCCTGTTTCATTTTGATTTCAGCAAAGTAGACGGTCTTTTAAGATTAATTGTTATATTTGCTCTCGGTATAACCGGCAATTCCATTTACAAGAAACATGCCCTGAAAATTATCGCAAAATATAAAAGCAGCTGTGAAGATAGGAAAGCAGCAGAAGAACGTATTGCTGAAAAGGGCGGCGTCAGCTTTGAAAGCTTTATGCTTTCTAATGTGATTATCATTCTTTATGCCATCATCATCGGTATGTTGTAATAGACATAAGGGAAAAAACACAAATAAGGGAGCTGTACAGAAACCTTTTTTCTGTACAGCTCCCTATCCTTTTTACAGCAACTGATAAAATAGACCATGCTGGGTACAGTACCACAGCAATGTGCCGTGCTTACGCATAGGCAGCCGTGTTTGTAATGACCATTCCGGATACTGCTTGATTATATTGACTTGGTCTCCCGTAGCAAACGCAATAAATGAAATAAAATGGTCCTTCGTCATCGGGTGGTCGCTTGAAATATACCATTCACCTTCTACCTGGGACACCTTCAGTTTTTCCTCATCTGTTGCTTTCTTCGGCGCACATGCCTCCAGCTTTCTGCCGCAGCAGGAAATGGCTGCGTCCCCTGTTGATAAAACAATATTATGACAAGACGGGCAAACAAAATAATTCGATTTTTTCATATTTCCTCCTACAAAATCATTGGCAATAAGCTCACCAACTAATATATCCTCTATATTTACACCAAGAAGAGCAGATAACTCAGGCAATAAAGATACATCCGGACATCCTTGGCCGCGTTCCCATTTGGAAATCGTCCGATCAGAAAGATGCATCTGCTCTGCCAGCTCTTTCTGTGTCAATCCTTTTTCCTTCCGTAGTGTTGAAATCAGGCTGCCAATTTTACTGTAATCCATCTGTTCACCTCCAGCTATTCTTATCATAAATACTCCTTGTCTTTCCCGCAACAAACGCTCCGTGGAGTAAAGGAGCACGCTACTGCTAAAGGGAAACGATAAACAAATTCGCTTTCCCTCACTAACCAAAATTATTTAGATAGTATCCATATGTATTTTTTCTGCTGGCGCTGATTATATTTACTATCCCTGCTTACACTTAAGCGGATATTAATTTGCCATACCTGTTGCCTCTTTCACTGTTTCACATGAAATAAGAAAGTCGCTTATCCACATCGTTCTTTTTTGTAAAACATTCAAATTCACAGCGTATCATATCCTGCTCAAAACGGGTAAATCAAAAGCTTTCTCTATTCCCGAGATAAAAAAGAATGGCCTCTCATATCGTCATAGACGATTTAGAAGCCATCTTTCCTGTTCTTTTACGGTGTTTCTGTTACTTCTCCATTTAGAGACTCAGCAGTTTCTTGATCTACAGCCTCTTCTTTATCTGCAGATTCTCCCGATGTATTGCCTGCTGGTGCCGGCACATTCACATATAATTTGCCAGCTGCTCTTTGGCGTGTCTCGTTATTAAAGCTATCGATTGCAATTACTTCAATAACTGCCCCATTAGCGACCGTATCAGCCGGCACTGTCCAGTAGCCTACATAATGTCCGTTTCCTTGCTCCATCATCGGTAATTCAGTCGCATTGTTCACATCGTTTGTTAGCGGCATATGGATGACGAACGTTGGTTTTAATCCCGGCTCACTATCAAATTCAATTTTGACTGTTCTACCAGTTGTAACATAAATATCGCTCACTGGCTTTAAGTTGGAAATTTGCGGTGCATCGAAATCAGCTGTGACTGTTACTGTCTTTGTCACACTGTTACCAGCTTTGTCTGTCGCTACTACCGTCATTTCATTTGTACCGTTATCCAAAATGACACGTTTTGAATATTTTCCATTACTTACTGTTGCAGATGAGCCGTTCACCATCACAGTATCAATATTGGCATCTGAGACTAGCCCTTCTACTGTTACTGTTTCACGGTTTACTTTTTCACCATTCGCCGGTTTATCGATCGTTAATTCAGGAGCTATTGTATCTAAAATAACAGATACCGGTTTAGACTCACCTGTTACTTTATCATTTAGCTTCGAAACAACCGAAAACTCATTTGTTCCTTCCGTTAACTTGGCATCAAAAGCAAATTTGCCGTCATTACCGACGACTGTTTCTGCTACAACATCGCCATTTTGTTTTAATTCAATTGTTGTAGTTGGAGAGGCCGTTCCTGTAACCGTTGTTTCAGCTTCATTTGTAATAGAACCTGTAACCGGTGACGTAATGACCGGACCAGTTACTTCATAGCTGACACGTGCGCGAATCATGTAGTTTCCTTCACTTGTCGGAGAAGATGACCAGGCTCCTGATACATGCTGATAGCTTCTGCCCGCATTTTTGCCATTTTCATCCGTAGCAAGTCCCGGGCTATTTGGATTAGCAACCGTTTGACGGTAAACCATATAGAAGTCACCATTGACAACAATGTTATGCTCTGTCAAGTCTACAACCGTCCACTCTCCATTACGTAATGCAGTGGCATCAATAGGTCCCGCAAGCTTCTTGCCAGGTGTACCGTCTGCTCCACTATCCCATACTTCTACTGCAAAGGCAGTTCCGCCAGGCGAAGGCCATTCAGTCGTCCAGAAGCGGAAAACGCCATCTGTCACTATTCCATTTTCCTTTCCTTCAGGAAGAGACATTTTCACTGCCCAGCCATTTCCGGCAGCATTGAATGCCCGTGCATTTTCCGCTGTTCCATCATCATAGCCAATTTCTCCACCTGGATATGTGTAGAATGGTTCAAGTGAAATGTTTTGCGTTACCGGCTGCCCGGCAATCGATACAGGCACATCTTGTCCATGATAGCCGCGTGCGATGACCTTTAATGTGTAGTCACCTTCGTAAGCTGTCATCGTAAAATGACCATTTGGATCTGTCACAACAGGAGAAATATTAGCATCTTCAACAAGAATAACGGTCGCTCCTTCAATTCCTTCTCCAGTTGACTGATCTGTAATTGTTCCTTGGACCGTATTTTGTGCCACTTCCTCTAATGTGAAATTCGCAGTGGAAGTACCATCTGCCTCGATTGTGACACGCTGTTCTTCAGATGTGAAACCGTACGCTTCCGCTTTTACTGTAAATGCCCCTGCTCCATGAGTTAGGGCATAGGAGCCATCCGCAGGATTTGTATAAACAGAACGTCTTGATTCCAGCACACTTACTTGGGCACCTAATGGTAATAATGTAGGGTTGTTTACTTTTTCTACAACGGGTGCCCCTTCTTTTGGTCGTGCTTCCGGTTTAATGGTCTTTGGATCAATGGCTTCTTTTAATGCCTCTTTATCTTTGTCCTTCGCGTTTTCTTTATTTCCATTGTTTCCATTGTTTCCATTGTTTCCATTGTTTCCGTTGTTTCCATTGTTGCCGTTATTTCCGTTATTTCCGTTATTTCCTTTGCCTCCCTGAATGCCGTTGTTGGCATTATTGCCATTGTTCCCTTTATTGTTGTTCCCTTTTGATACTTTGCCTGTTTGGGATACATCTGCTAATGCAACATCATCAATATACCAGCCGGCGCGCTGTACACTTGAATCAGAATAAGCATTAAAGCCGATGTAAATGCGCTGGCCCGCATAATCCGATAAATCTACCTCTGCATCTACCCATCCATTCGACTGTCCTTGGACTGTTAATAATTGCGTCCAGTTATCCTGGTCTGTTGACACAAATACATGTCCATAATCCCACGCACGGCCAGAGCTGGACTGCTCAAAATCATGCCAATGCTTGAACTGGAGATAAGTGTTTCCTTCCGGCAGATCGATAGGCGGAGCAACTAGCGTAGCATTCATATTGTTTGCATAGGAACCCGCTAAATTTGTGGCATATACCTTTTCACCGGAAGCCGCCTTTCCTGGACCTGATGTCGGAACACCCCATTGCCAGCTGTCCTGATTTCCGAATGAATACCAGCCTGTTGGTTGTGTCTCGAAATTTTCCGAATAGCCGATCGTAATACCCGGCTTCACTTCCACTACATACTCCTCACTGCTGACTTCATTATTGCCAAAATCGTTTACTGTCCATTTATACGTAAATGAACTGCCGGTAATCATATCTCCCGGTACAACAACAGCAAACTCTCCAGCTTTGTAATCACCGGACTTTTTGCCAGCTGTGATTTGCTTCCAAGTATTATTCGCATCTTTATAATGAAGTACAACAGATGAGACACTAATATTATCGCTTACAGAAACAGACAGGTTTAATGACATACCCGCATATGTTTCTGCCGGTGCTGTATGTTCAAATGTAGGTGCCTCATTATCCATACCTTGTTTTGTTACTTGTCCTTCTAACGTGCCAAGACCTGTAACAATAGAAGAAACGGCCTCATACGCATCAACCAATCCGTAACCGTAAGCATGATTTGGAACAGATGGATATTGGCTGTCTGTCAATGGATTGGCAGTCTCCAGCAAAATTTCTTCCATTTCATCTACTGTTAGGTTTGCGTCCACTTGGCGAAGAAGAGCCGCTACACCCGATACAGCAGGTCCAGCCATGGAAGTACCATTCCAGCCTCCTTCATAGCCGCCTCCAGGAACAGAAGAACGGATATTTACACCCGGAGCGGAAATATCCGGTTTAATCTCATCATATGGTGAAGGGCCGCGCAGTGAGAAACTACCCACCTTGTTATTAATGTCTGTTGCACCTGTTGCAAATGATTCAGGGTAATTAGCAGGGGAAGCAACAGAACCCGCTCCGCCAGGATTTGTAGCAGTCGTGTTGCCGGCTGAGAACTCTGGGAAAATCTCGGCTGCACGCCAGTTATTCACGACATCCCGGTACCATTCATCCAGCCCCGGACCGCCTCCCCATGAGTTATTTACGATATCCGGTGCCATATCTACCCGTGCATTTCCATTAGCGTCTGTCGGGGCTAAAATCCATTGCGCTGCTTCTAAGAGGTCAGCATCTGTTCCACCGTTTGAGGTAAATGCTTTTACCGCGATATATTTAGCTCCTGGTGCCACCCCGATTTGGTTGGAGCCATCCGGTTCACTGCCGACCATTGTTCCAGTTACATGGGTACCGTGCTCTAAATCATCATAGGGGGTAGCTCGTCCTGAAGAAGTAGCATCATACCAGTTATAATCATGTGTTACTTGCCCTGTGGCAGCATTATAACCACGGTACTTTTCTTTTAACGCCGGGTGATCCCACTGAACGCCTGTATCGATGCTTGCTACAACCGTTCCTGAACCATCAATTCCCATATCCCATACTTCCGGTGCTTTCACACGCTCGATGTTCCATTCCACATTCGCTGTTTCTGCACTCGGTGCTGCTGCCTCTTCCGTTTTTGTAGTAAACAGCTGGCGTGTTTCATTCGGCAGCACTTTTTCTACTTCAGCAAAGGTTGCCACTTTTTCAGCTACCTCTTTTGTGGCGGTGACAGCAATCGCATTGACGATATAGAAGGACGTAATATCAGCAGCATTTCCGGCTGCTGCCTCTTGTTCTAGAAATTGAAGCACTGATTGTTGAGATTCAATAGATGTCGCCTTTAATTCGGAAACGACAGCCGAACGCTGCATCAACGTTGTATTATGCGCAGATAAGCTGGCGTTCTCAGCTTTTTCACGGGCTGCTGATGCTGCTTGAGCGGCATTTGCCTTCTCTTTAAATTTCACTAAAAATGTTACTTGATCATCGCTTTTAAAGCTTTCCAGCAGGCGGCTGCTTACCTTATCCCGCATAGAGCTAACAGGGCTGTTCGAATCTCTAAAAGATTCATAGAGACGATTGGCCGTTGTTTCCGCGCTGGCAAATCCAGGGGTCAATAAAGACACTGTCATAACTGCAGAGGCTACCACACTAATTGCTTTACCAGAAGACTTTTTTCTCTTCAATTTCCTTCCTCCTTCATTTTTTATTCTCCCCTTTACCTGTACGTATGCCATTAATCTTTCATTAAGATTGACCGTCACTTCCCTCCCTTTTTATCACTCAGGTAAAAAGAATTAGTTTCATTACTATGAAATTTCTAGTTGTAAGTCCTATCATAAAAGAACATACATATTATTTCTGTCACTATATGTCATCATATTTAGTCTATTTACTTTTCAGTAGCAATATCCTATTTTCCAATAGGTAAATAGTAAAACTAAATAGGGTCATAATTTAATAGGAGGTTCATTTATATAGGTTTTTTAGAAGGGGAAATAAAAAACGAGAGAGGACTCCATTACAAAAATAATTAGTTTAGACTAAGGAAAATGAAAAACGCAATAAAAAATGAAAAAACAGGCACAACGGGTCTTTAGGTGGGATTATAAAAAGATGGCAAAAACTAAAGATAGAACAGGGGTTTTAAATTAACACAAAGTATTTTTATAGTAGATGGGTTAATGAAAAAGACTCATTTATTAATGGATATAAAGTAAGGCTTATCTATGTCATGTACTCCTGCTGAATTTGTTCTGTTTTTTTAATCAGGCCTCTATGTATGCTTCAGCTCGACAAAATACGCGTCTTTTACTTGTTTGATAGAAGGAGTAGATATGGATGATTAATAAAAAACGACGATGACAGCATCTGAAAATCTCCACCAGATGCTGCCATCGTCGCCTAGTTACAAGAAATTTCAGCGAAGGCTAAAGTCTTCCTCTTACGCTTTTCCTTTTTTGCGGGCTGCCACTTCGTCTTTCATTTCTTCCTTCAATTCTTGAATGGATTCCCTGCGCCGCTCATTTTTTTCTTCCATTAATTCACTTTGCATTGGATCAGCAAATTCCATGCTGATTTCGGCTTCATGAAGATTATCTTCTGTATTTCTGATGATATCACGGATTCGCTCCACATTATTTGATCGATCATCGGGTTTTGGTTTAGACATAGTATCCTCCTTGTTTTTCTTGATGTCCCGATTAGTTTGGATTTTTTTTATCGTTATATGCGGATAAATTTTCAATGCCGTTTATCATTTTTATGAACAAGCAATAACTGCTCCGTTTATTTTTCTAAAAATCGCTCTCTATCTATTACATATATCCATGTCTGCTTTCTTTTCTAACATATACTAAACGGAACAAGAGCAAAAGGAGGTGTTAAGAATGGGTGCAGCAGGTTGTCAAGGTAATGGTGGATACGGCGGCTACGGTTCAGGAGCTGGCTTTGCCCTTTTAGTTGTTCTATTTATTCTTTTAATAATTGTAGGAGCTTCTTTCTTTAGCGGTGGATACGGGGGTTGCTAGTTTAAAAGCCTCTAACATACAGCGACAATTATAACTCCCGCTTTTAAGATTCCCTCTCCCTTTCTTAAAAGGACCTGCCTTAAAAAGTAGGTCCTTTTTATAAATGCAAGATAACTGAGGAATTTTCGCTTTTCTCTCTCCTGCTGTTATATGCCTTTATATAATTGAAGCCTGTTTTCCCTTTACCGTTCTCTACACTAGAGGGTACATTGTAAAAAAGGCCACCTGATTTTGAAATTCATATATGACAATTAAAAACTCAACTCTTCTTTATTCTTTTCTCTAGCCTCTATCAAATTCGTCTCCCGTATTTTTTCAGATAAGCCTCCACATCATTATATAGGCCGCTTTGATTTGAATATTTCACATAATTTTTAGCCGTGCGCAGCCAATCCAGCGTAGAAGGCTGCTGGGTTTCCAATACGTGAAGCAAATCATTCGTATTTAGCGGACGTTCAATTCCTGTCGTTAAAATTTCGACGAGCACGTTTTCAGAAGCAAGTTCTACAACATTTTCAATATCGGCACCAGAAAAGAATTCAGATTGGGCAGCTAATTTTGCTATATCGATTTTCTCTGCATATCTTCCGGCAAGCTTTAAATGAAAAATTTGCTCCCTTGCCTCTTCATCCGGAGGGGCAACAAACACGAGTCGGTCAAACCTGCCCGGTCTTTTTAATGCATTATCCACATCCCACGGCGTATTCGTTGCTGCCATAATGAGCACGCCGTCCGTCGTTGTATCCACACCGTCCATTTCTGTAAGAAACGTATCGATCAATCCTCTCGTATGAGAAGAAGATTTAGAACGGCTGAACCCAATTGTATCGACTTCATCAAAGAAAACAACACTTGGCTTTTGGAATCTGGCTTTATCAAAAATGTCCTTTAAATTTTGCTCACTTACGCCAATATACGGATCCAGTATGTCTGTAATATGAATAGGATAAAAATTTGCTCTACATTCCCCGGCAGTAGCTCTGGCAATGAAGGTCTTTCCACAACCAGGAGGTCCATAAAGCAACACTCCGCCACCTGCCTTCTTTCGGAACTTAGCAAATAACCCTTTATTATAAAACGGGCTGATAATGCGGAGATGAATCGCCCTTTTCAATTCTTCAAGTCCTGCGACGTCTTCAAAAGTAATTTTTGGATGATCTTTTTTAGCTTGTTTTTTCGGCTCATTTCCTTCTATTACTTTCAGCTTCGGCTCCAGAACCATCTGCTTTGTTCCCTGTTCCTCTGTTAAATCACCCCGAAAATGGAAGTTTTGCTCTCCCTGCTCTATTGTTTCCGGTTCGCTTATCTCCGGGTTCATTTCACGCTGCATCTTCATGCTTGCCTCTGCAAGTTCCTGAATCATTTGCAGGCGCAGGGTATCGTCCGAACAGTAAGTAATACCAGAGGAAAATGCCTGAACCGCTTCTACCCACCTGCTGTTTTCGGCAAGCTCTTTTGCCAGCCAATAATATGCCTGCGGGTCAGTCGGCCTTTGTTCAACCATTTGCTGCAGCCATTCCACCTTCTCCATCCTTCATCACCCTCTTACCTTTCTAAGCATTTTTACGAGCGGCTCGGAAATCCATGTATATGAAGCCAAGACCGCATAACATACAACCCAGACAAAAGCCACCTGTTCAAGCCCGATAAGGAAAAGCAAAAATGCCATCCCTACCCCGATAAACCATGTACCGGCAGGACCTCCCAATTTATCCGCCATTCTATTGGGAGCTAATAATGGATGGCTCGCTATTTCAAATTCCTCTAAAGTTTTCAGCAATTCTTTATCTTCCGGTTGCAGTAAAAAGGCCTGACGGAAATACTCTTTTGCCTCTTTCACATTATTGCGGAAAGTAGCATCTACTCCTAAACGAAGTAATTTTGTCAATTCACTATCTTCGGAGTTTACATATTGCTCTAAGGCAAGAATTTGTTCCTTCCGGCTTTCATTTACTCCTTCTATATAAAAATGTAACCGCAGTGCTTCGGCATCCTCGGGATCAAGTTCGAGGGCTCTTTCTATTAATAATTTTGCTTTCTTTTTGTTCCCCGTCTTTTTCATGAGGAGTGCATAGTGAGCATGTGCTTCCACATTATTTGGATTCAGGCGGAGCGTTTCCAGAAACATATCCTCTGATTTTTGCCACTGCTCCGTTTCTGAATAGAGCCTTCCCAATGTATAGAATAAGATTTCTTCTGCAGCACCTAATCTTAACGCTTCAAACAACTGTTCTTCTGCTTCTTCATAATGATCCAGGGCATAGCTGCTATAACCAAACAAATACCACAGATAAGCATTTTCAGGTTCCTCCTCCAACAGCTGCGGCAAAAGATCGATCACCTGTTCAAATCGGTTCATGAAAAAATAGTGTTCAATAAGCTCTACAGATTCTTTTTCCTGTATCATCATGACACCTCCATTTTAGAAAAATCATAAAACAGAAATACTTACTACGAGTACGCCCTCAATCAACGCTGCCAGCAAGACCCATAGAATGCCTTGCTTTAATAAAGGCTCTGTCTCCCCGTGAAGAAGTAAATGCTCTTTAAAAGGTCTTTTAAGAAAGAGATAAAAGACTGCAAAGCACAGTAATCCAATCACCCTCGAAATGAATCTCGATGTAGAGCCTTCCACATCGATCAGCTGATGTGTTACTGCATAGACAATGGCAAGTTTGAAGAGCAGAAGCGATATGCTTATGGCCGTTAAAATCCGGATATACTTCTCCTCTAATTGAAGCCACTTAGCATTTCTCATGCCGAGCATTGCAACTGCCACAACTCCCCCAAAGAACGCTACAAAAAATAGATTACTAATGTTATAGCTTTTTGTTTTTCTCCCTTCTCCATCCACTAAACTCGGTGTATATAAATCTTCCTGCACAGCACACAATCCCTTCTTTTGGAAAATAAAATACAATATGTATATTATACAAGCCACTATCTTTTTTAGAATTCGACCAATAGGCTATTTTCAGAAGCTGGTCCTGAAAGTTCCTATTTGTAAATTTATGCACTGCCGACAATGTTAAAAATCCTCAAAAGGTATCTTTTTTCCTATATCAGGAGGCAACGTTCATTGAAATACAGCATCTGTTTATCAGCTTTAGTCCATACATAGCGCTCCATTCATTTCATAAAAAGCTCCCTACATCAAAAATAGAGCCCTTCACCTTTACATCATCTTTTCTTTCGACATCTTTTTCCATTCAATAAGGACCTTATCACCAGACGAGCCTTATATCCTGCTTTTTCAGCAGAAACATAACCCTTCTTCCTATTTTCCATATAGTCTATAACGGCTAACCGCTTGCCTAAAAAGCAACAAAGCGTTTAAAGGATTAGAGGGAGGAGGAAGCCTTGGAAAACAAGCCGTTTGTAGCAAAAACAAGCTATAAATAAAAGATGTATTGTCACACCGAGAAATGGCAGAAATATAAAAAGTCCGCATGATAGGATAAAAATCAGTAACTAGCGATAAACGAGCTAGGAGGGAATGGAATGGCTGCAAAGGAGCTTGCATTAAATGAACAGTTGGAAATACAAGAAGACTTTATTTTCAAAACTACCTGCGTAATAAAAAGCAAACTCACATGTGTTGATTAGCCAA
>DEQA01000168.1:5075-7379 GCA_002359075.1 Planococcaceae bacterium UBA3378 | reverse complement strand
CCGGAAGATCAGCTGCCATTGGAGTTGCCGAAGACGTCCGATATTCATCCATCCGGTACAGGAGAATCACCGCTTGCCAATATTGACGAGTGGGTGAATGTAGTGGACCCGGAAACAGGTAAAAAAGGCAGACGCGAGACGAATACAATGCCGCAATGGGCAGGTTCCAGCTGGTACTTCATTCGCTACATCGATCCGCATAACGAGGAAGCAATCGCTGACCCGGAATTGCTAAAACGCTGGCTGCCTGTAGATATTTACATCGGCGGAGCAGAACATGCAGTGCTTCACCTTCTATATGCACGCTTCTGGCATAAAGTGCTTTATGATTTAGGCGTAGTGCCGACAAAAGAGCCATTCCAAAAGCTGTTCAACCAAGGAATGATTTTAGGAGAAGGCAATGAAAAAATGTCTAAATCTAAGGGGAATGTTGTAAACCCGGATGAAATTGTTGCTTCTCATGGGGCTGATACACTGCGTTTATACGAAATGTTCATGGGGCCGCTTGAAGCTTCCGTAGCTTGGTCTACAAATGGCTTAGATGGTGCGCGCCGCTTCTTGGACCGTATTTGGCGCTTATTCGTGACAGAAGAAGGCACGCTGGCAGAGAAGGTTCAAGCAACTGATGATAAAACTTTGGAAAAATCTTATCATCAAACAGTGAAAAAGGTAACGGAAGATATTGAGGGTCTCCGTTTTAATACGGCTATTTCACAAATGATGGTATTTATTAATGATTGCTACAAAGCAGACGTTGTGCCAGCAGAGTATGCTGAAGGTTTTGTGAAGCTTCTTGCTCCGATTGCACCGCACGTAGCGGAAGAGCTATGGCAGGTTTTAGGTCATGAAGGAACGATCACTTACGAAGCATGGCCGGTATACGATGAATCAAAGCTTGTAGATGACGAAGTGGAAGTTGTTGTACAAGTGAACGGCAAAGTTCGTGCTAAAGTAAAAGTGGCTAAAGATGCATCGAAGGAAGAATTGGAAAAATTAGCTGTTAATGATGAAAAAGTAAAAGAATTTATGGATGGTAAAGAGTTAGTGAAGCTAATTGCCATTCCGGGTAAATTAGTAAACATTGTAGTGAAATAAACATACAGAATATAGAGAAAAGCTGCGTATGGGGAGAAATCTTCATACGCAGCTTTTTTATGTCAAAAGAAGCAGTGAATAAGTAAGTAAATTTAGAAATATGAAAAAACTTTTAAAACATAGTTGACTAATAGGTATTATATGTTTATATTTGTTTTAACATTATTTTCTAGGATGCAAACATGGTATCGGGATATGGAACTTACAAAAAAGCAGCGCCTACAGGCTACTTGAGCAAAAAGCTGCCGAGGCTGCCTTCGTTCCTTAAATCTTTGCTGCCTAGAAAAAAGGCACGAAAGAGGATCAATAAACAGAGCACCTTTTAATAAGCTGGATTACTACATCAAAGTGCTTTTTCATACAAAGAAGACGAGGGGATTTAAAGTTTTAAAAATACCTGGCATTTACATCACAGCTAGCTTGCATGAGGAGCAAGTACACAGGTGAAGTGCTTTTCAGCGCCTGTCATACGAAAAAGGATAAAAACGTTTTTCTTACTATACACGAAGGAGGAGCTAGGATGGGAAAAGTATATATTGTGGGAGCAGGCCCTGGTGATGCGGATTTAATTACTGTCAAGGGGCTGCGGGCGATTAAAGAAGCTGATGTCATTTTATATGACCGCTTAATTAATAAAGAGCTTCTTACTTATGCAAAGCCGGATGCCGAACTGATTTTTGTGGGGAAAATGCCAAATTATCATGGGGTCATTCAAGAACGTATTAACGCATTGCTCATACAGCATGGCAAAAAGGAAAAGGTCGTAGCCCGTCTAAAGGGAGGAGATCCGTTTGTTTTTGGCCGGGGGGCAGAAGAGGCGGAAATACTGGCTGATGCGGGTATCCCATTTGAAATTGTCCCGGGCATTACATCTGGCATTGCTGCGCCGGCCTATGCAGGAATACCTGTAACACACCGAGATTATGGATCGAGCTTTGCCATCGTCACGGGACATATGCGCGAAGGAAAAGATGACGCCATTAAATGGGAGAGCTTAGCGACAGGAATTGACACACTGGCCATCTATATGGGCGTCGGGAATTTACCTTATATTTGCGAGCAGCTGATAAAGCACGGGAGACCGGGGGATACACCTGTAGCCCTTGTGCATTGGGGGACTACCGATGTGCAGAAAACAGTAACAGGAACGCTTCATACGATTGTGGAAATCGTTCAGCAGGAGAAGGTGGAAAATCCCAGCATGATTAT
>DEQA01000168.1:0-5038 GCA_002359075.1 Planococcaceae bacterium UBA3378 | reverse complement strand
TAAGAGAAAAAATCCAGTGGTTTGAAAAAGAACAATATTTACAAAAACTGCGTCAGGAAATTTCAGTGTAAGTAGGTGCCGTCTATGCAAGCCGTATTATATGTCGCACATGGAAGCCGCGTGAAGGAGGGCGTTAATGAGGCCCTTACTTTTATAGGAGAAGTAATACCACATATCAATGCACCGATTCAGCAAGAAAGTTTTCTGGAACTGGCAGAGCCGACGATTATGCAGGGAGTCGCTGCCTGTGTAGAGCAAGGAGCAACGGAAATTGCTGTAGCACCGATCCTGCTGTTAACAGCCAATCATTTGAATCAAGATATTCCCTATGAAATAGAAGAGGCGAAAAAGAAGTTCCCGAACGTGTCATTTTCCATCGGGCAGGCTTTAGGAATTGATGGCAGGCTGGTCAGTACGTTGGAAAAAAGATTGAAAGAAACAGGGGAGGATTATCAAGGCGCCAATGTCCTGTTAGTTGGAAGAGGGAGCAGCGACCCTGCTGTGAAAAGGGATTTGTCCCAGATTGCTAGTTTGCTTCAGGAAAAGGCACGTCTAAATAATGTATCAACGTGTTTTTTATATGGAAAAGGTGTTTCCTTTGAAGAGGCTCTACAGCAGGTGATGACAGAAGACAGAAAAACATTTATCATTCCGTATTTGTTATTTTCCGGTTTATTAAAGCAGCATATTCAAGATAAAATTGCCAATATTCAGAATAATAACAGAGCTGTTCATTTAAGTAATTGTCTGGGGTATGACGAGCAGGTCCAACATGTCTTTATCGATCGAATCATACAGTTGTTGAAAAGGGGAGATGAGAAATGAATACACGTAAAGACAATATTGAAGCAGCATTGGAAAATGTGAAGAAAATCGTTAGTTCCGTGCAATATGGCTCTGTTACACTCATTATCCAAGATAACTATATTGTACAGATAGAGAAAAATGAAAAAATTCGTTTGAAATAATTTGAATGAGGGGCGAACAAATTGACACTACAAGTAATTAATAGTCCATTTACCGAAAAACAAGTAAACGTTTTGAATGAGTTACTACCACATTTAACCTCACAGCAGAAAATTTGGCTGACAGGCTATTTAACAGCTGTATCCGCAGAGGGGCCGGCTGCAGTACAGGAGCCGGTTCAAGCTCCTATGCAAACAAAGGAAATTACGATTCTATTTGCCTCACAAACTGGAAATAGTGAAAAGGTAGCAAAGAAGCTTGGTGCAGCATTAGATGATCCGAATCATCAAATAACGATCACATCAATGGGCGATTACAAAGTAAATAACTTAAAGAAATTAGATCATCTGTTTATTGTAGCAAGTACCCATGGGGAAGGTGAGCCGCCTGATAATGCGATCAGCTTTTATGACTACTTACATAGCAAAAGGGCACCAAAACTTGATGGCGTAAAATATAGTGTTCTTTCCCTCGGAGATAGCTCGTATGAATTTTTCTGTAAAACAGGAATTGATTTCGATGAGCGCCTAACAGCACTAGGGGCGAAAAGCATCATCCCGCGTGTAGACTGTGATGTGGACTTTGATGCACAGGCTGATACATGGATCCAGCAGGTGAAGGAGGCGCTGGCAACAAGCACACTGGCTACTCCTGCAGTACAAACAGTACAAGTGCCGGTTGGAACAGCAGAATATTCAAGAGGCAATCCTTTCTACGCAGAAGTGCTGGAAAAGATCAACCTGAACGGCCGCGGTTCCAATAAGGAAACAATCCACTTAGAGCTATCGCTTGAAGGATCCGGCTTGACGTATGCTCCGGGGGATGTATTAGCAATAGTACCGGAAAATAGCAATCAATTAATTACCTTACTATTGACAGCGCTTGGTTTTGAGGGCACACAAAAGGTAATGGTGGATGGTACGGAGTCAGTGTTGGAGGAAGTTTTAAAGCAGCGTGATATTACAGCATTATCAAAAACACTGCTGAATAAATTTTTGCCATTCACGCAAAATGCTGAATTAGCAACATTGATGGAAAATCGGGATGCATTGAATGCGTATGTATATGGTCGTGATGTGATCGATGTTGTGGAAGCATTTGGTCCCTGGACATGGACGCCTCAGCAATTCACCGAACAATTGCGTAAAATCCCGGCGCGTGAATATTCGATCTCAAGCAGCTACACAGCTTACCCGGAAGAGGTTCATTTAACAATCGGTAAAGTGTTTCATGAAACAGCCGGACGTTACCGTGAGGGCATTGTCTCAGGGAATATTGCCTCAAACGTGGAAGTCGGCGATCAATTAGCAGTTTATATAAAACAAAACCCGAACTTTAAATTACCAACCGATGATAGACCGATCATCATGATTGGTGCCGGAACAGGCATCGCACCATTCCGCTCCTTCCTGCAAGAGCGGGAAGAGCAAGGAGCAGAAGGAAAAAGCTGGCTGTTTTTCGGCGACCAGCATTTCGTTACGGACTTCCTGTATCAAGTAGAATGGCAGCGCTGGCTGAAAGAGGGGGCATTAACTAACTTGAATATTGCCTTCTCCCGCGATCAGCAGGAAAAGATTTATGTCCAGCATCGACTGCTTGAGAATGCCAAAGAAGTATTCGAATGGATCGAGCAGGGGGCCAACATCTACTTATGTGGTGATGAAAAGACGCTCGGACACAGCGTAAACGAGGCACTTATTACAATCTTTGAACAGCAAAAGCAACTATCACGCGATGAGGCGGCAGATTATTTAAAGGAATTACAAAAACAAAAACGTTATCAACGTGACGTGTACTAAGGGGGAAGTAAAATGACAGACAAAATCGTACTGCCACCACAAGAAGGACCATTTAGTGATGTAGAGAGAATTAAAGAAGAAAGTAACTATCTGCGCGGAACTTTGGAAAAAACAATGGAATACCCGATCAGTTCAGGTATTCCGGATGATGATAACCGTCTTATGAAATTTCATGGAAGCTATTTACAAGACGACCGTGATCTGCGGAATGAACGCGCCAAGCAAAAGCTTGAGCCTGCTTATCAATTCATGGTACGTGTACGTACACCGGGTGGAGTGGCGACACCACAACAATGGCTGACAATGGACCAATTATCCGATGAGGTAGGTAATGGAACACTGAAATTGACAACACGCCAGGCATTCCAATTACACGGAATTTTAAAGTGGAATGTCAAAAGCTTTATGCAGGGGATTAATGATGTCCTGCTTGATTCGCTGGCAGCCTGCGGGGACGTGAACCGGAATGTAATGTGTAATGCTAACCCGTATCAATCAAAGCTTCATGCAGATGTTTTTGAATGGTCTGCAAAATTAAGTGAGCACCTGCTGCCGCGCACTACTGCCTATCATGAATTATGGTTGAACGGTGAAAAAGTAGTAGACACACAGGAAAAGGAGATCGAACCTATTTATGGTTCATTGTATTTACCGCGTAAATTCAAAATCGGTATTGCGATCCCTCCTCATAATGATGCGGATATTTATTCGCAGGATATTGGATTGATTGCAATCGTGAATGACGGCCAACTGGCAGGCTTTAACGTACTAGTCGGCGGTGGTATGGGCATGACACACGGGGATGATGCGACATATCCGCAGCTCGGCCGTTTGATTGGCTTTATTACACCGGATAAATTACTTGAAACGGCTGAAAAAATTATTACGATTCAGCGTGATTATGGAAATCGTAAAGAGCGTAAAAACGCGCGCTTTAAATATACAATTGATAAGCGCGGCCTCGAGTGGTTCAAGGGAGAGCTGCATCGACGCCTTGGTTGGGAGATACAAGAAGCTCGTCCATTTACATTTGACCATACAGGTGATCGCTACGGCTGGATAAAGGGTGAGGATGGCAAATGGCATTATACATTGTTCATTCAAAATGGCCGGATTAAGGATTTCGAAGGCTATCCGCTTAAAACAGGCCTGCGTGAAATTGCAAAAGTGCATACAGGAGAGTTCCGATTGACAGGTAACCAAAATCTTGTGATAGGGAACGTATCACCGCAAAAGAAGAAAAAAATCGATGAGCTGATCAAGCAGTACAATATTACTGCCGGTGAATTTTACTCAGCACTGCGTCGTAATTCAATTGCCTGTGTATCCCTACCTACATGCGGTTTGGCAATGGCGGAGGCAGAGCGCTACTTGCCTTCTTTAATAGATAAAATTGAAGTGATTTTAGATGATGTCGGCCTTCGTGATGAAGAAATTGTGATCCGTATGAGCGGTTGTCCAAATGGCTGTTCGAGGGCGGCAATGGGTGAAATCGGCTTTATCGGCAAAGGTCCCGGTAAGTATAACCTATACTTGGGGGGAGGCTTTACAGGGGATCGATTAAACAAAATTTACCGTGAGAATATAGGGGAAGAGCAAATCTTAAGCGAGCTTCGACCAATCCTGACTCGCTATGCAGCAGAGCGACTGGAAGGGGAACGCTTCGGCGATTTTGTTATTCGTGCAGGATATGTAGCGGCCACAACAGACGGTACAAACTTCCATACAGTCTAGGTAGTGCGATGCTTCCTATTATAATTAAGCTTCAACATCATCACTGGTGGAAAGATTGCCTGTCGGAGAACGAAAACACTGATGGCTGAAGGGCCTATATTGTCACCGTAGCTCGGAGCTGTTGCCAGGGCCCATTGTTCAAAAATGTGTAGTCTGGCTACCGCGCAGGTTTGAAGAACAGGAGATCCATGGTGCGTTTTAAAGTTGTTGCAGCAACGAATAAGCGTGAGGTGAATGCAGCTTTGGCGCAGCATAGGAATCGTATTTTTCTTTTGTGAAAATTTCCTGGGAAAAGATTTTGTCCTTATAAGGAGAAAAAGGAGAAAAAACGGCAATCACTGACGGGAAATGTCGTTAAAAAATAGTTGGACTTTAGTCTCCAGTAATTCTTTGCGGAACAGCTGTACAAAAAATGGTGCGGAATCATGATGGTTCCCGCACTGTTTTTTATTTGCTGATTTTCATGTAAGCTATACATAATGATGTTTTGAGGAGTAGAGCGATGATTTACTATGAAGCAAATTGTATGTATTGTAAAA
>DEQA01000003.1 GCA_002359075.1 Planococcaceae bacterium UBA3378 | reverse complement strand
TCTATACCGAATATGACGTTAATTAATGTATTTGAAGTACCACCATTAGACGGGAATATTCTGATGGAAATCAACCCCAACATTGCGTATTCCATGTTGGACCGTTTAATGGGAGGTACCGGGGCAAGTTATAGCAATGTTGATAATTTAACGGAAATAGAAACGAAGATTATGACGAATTTATTTGAGCGCTCGTTTGATAACTTGCGCGAGGCATGGGAAAATATTGTGGAAATCGATCCTATGCTCATTGAACTTGAAGTGAATCCGCAGTTTTTGCAAATGATTTCACCGAATGAAACAGTGGTCGTCATTTCGCTTAACACGATCATTGGTGAAACAACGGGTATGATTAATATTTGTCTACCCCATGTAGTACTGGAGCCAATCGTACCGAACCTGTCAGTGCGCTATTGGATGCAGTCGAATACGAAGGAAATGTCACCTGATCAAGTAGCGATGCTTGAAAGCCGGGTGAAACAGGCAACCTTGCCGGTAGTTGCCGAATTAGGCACTACGTCTATCTCCATCGAGGATTTCCTCATGATGAATATTGGAGATGTTATTGAATTGGACCAAAAAATAGCGGACCCTCTCATTTTAAAAGTAGGTACGCTGCCGAAATTTACTGTTCAACCAGGAAAGCTAAATAAAAAAATGGCTGTTCAGGTGATTGACCCGTTGGAAGGAGGAGACGACAATGAGTGATGAAATGCTCTCCCAAGAGGAAATTGAAGCCCTATTAAGAGGCGAAACATTGGAAGACAAATTAACACCCGATGCAAATAAAAGTGAAATAAAGAATGAAGTATTGCCAGTAGAGGATTATTTAAGCGCGATGGAGCAGGATGCCCTCGGTGAAGTAGGGAATATTTCTTTTGGCAGCTCGGCAACAGCTTTATCCGCATTGCTGGGACAGAAGGTAGATATTACTACACCGAGCCTTAGCATGATTAACAGCAATAAGCTGGAAGAGGAGTTTCCCCATCCATATGTAGCGATTCAAGTAAAGTATACTGTTGGTTTAATCGGTATGAATCTGTTAGTGATCAAGCAATCGGATGCTGCTATTATCGCAGATTTAATGCTCGGCGGAGATGGACTGAATCCAAAGCCGGAGCTTGGTGAAATCCAATTAAGCGCGGTACAGGAAGCGATGAATCAAATGATGGGTTCCGCAGCAACATCCATGTCAACTGTATTTAATCAAAAGGTAGATATTTCTCCACCGACCATCGATTTGATGAATATTTCTCAAAACGAAGGGGCCGATAATATTCCGGCCGATGATTTGCTGGTGAGGATTTCTTTCAGATTGCGGATCGGCGATTTAATTGATTCGAATTTAATGCAATTATTACCTTTAAACTTTAGTAAAAAAATAGTAAAGTCATTAATGGGAGAAAGTGATGAGGAGCTGGCTCCAACTCTGGCACCGGAAGCGCCAATGACACCACCGCAGCCGGAAGTAAAACCGCAGCCTGTACCCGAAGCTCCTTCTATGCAGCACCAGCAACCGATGTATGAGCAGCCGTATATGAATCAGGCACCCCAACAGCCGCCATATGCTCAGCAGCCGGCTGCACCTGTATACCAGCAACCGACATATCAAATGCCGCCACAGCAACCTGTCAATGTACAGCAGGCGCAGTTCGCCAATTTCGAAGCTCAAAATATTACGCAGGCGGAGGCACGTAATTTAAACATGCTTTTGGATATTCCGCTGCAGGTAGCAGTAGAACTGGGACGTACAAAGCGTTCTGTAAAAGAAATACTGGAACTATCCGGGGGATCGATTATTGAGCTTGATAAGCTTGCCGGTGAACCGGTAGACATCCTGGTAAATAACCGTTTGATTGCAAAAGGTGAGGTAGTCGTTATTGATGAAAATTTCGGTGTGCGTATTACAGATATTTTAAGCCAAGCAGATCGCTTGAATAATTTAAGATAGTTTTAATTGGAGGAATCTTACTATGTCTAAAAGAATTTTAATTGTTGACGATGCGGCATTCATGCGCATGATGATCAAAGATATTTTAACAAAAAACGGATTTGAAGTAGTAGGGGAAGCTGCTGATGGTAGCCAGGCGGTGGAGAAGTATAATGAGTTACGTCCGGATTTAGTAACAATGGATATTACCATGCCGGAAATGGACGGTATTGCTGCGCTGAAAGCAATTAAAGGAACAGATCCAAATGCTGTTGTGATCATGTGTTCTGCGATGGGCCAACAAGCAATGGTGATCGATGCAATTCAAGCTGGTGCAAAAGACTTTATTGTCAAACCATTCCAGGCAGACCGCGTAATTGAAGCGATCCAAAAAGCTTTAGGTTAATCAAATGCATGTAGGAAAATCATTTTATTTACGGATGGTTTTTGTATTATTGCTTCCATTTGTAGTACTTACACAAGTAGCTCCTGCTTCCTATGCCATGATCAGTGATGAGTATTTGGAAAATCCTGACCGCGATATAGAGAGCGATGAAACAGATGCCGACACGACAATAAGTGATTCGGCATCTGTTAGTATGGGGGCTTGGGATTACATAAAGGTTTTCTTGGCGTTACTATTTGTCCTTGGTTTACTACTATTTGTCCTTCGCTTCTTAAACAAGCGGAATTTGAGTTACCAGCAAAATAGCATGATACAAAATCTCGGCGGGCAATCCGTCGGCACACAGAAATCAGTTCAGCTCCTGCAGATCGGCAGTAAACTTTATGTTGTCGGAGTAGGGGAGAATGTTCAGCTTCTGCAAGTGATTACAGACCCCGAAGAAATTAAAGAAATTTTGGCATTGTATAATGAAAAAATCGGCAATACAACAACTTCTCCTTACATTGCTGAGCTAGTAAATAAATTCAGAACAAAACGCCCTGTTGAAAAACAACCGGAAAATTTTAGTGAGCTGCTGGATAAG
>DEQA01000283.1:2362-28849 GCA_002359075.1 Planococcaceae bacterium UBA3378 | reverse complement strand
CTACCTAATGGGGAGCATATCAGTTGGTAAGACAAAAGGCTTTTTTCGCTAATAGAAAAATGCTATGGATTAAAAACCAAGTGAGCGGCGGAAATAACTAGCATAACGTTGTGAGACAGGGATTCGTGTACCATCCTTCATGATTAATAAGAAAGTGGAGTGTGAGTCGGGCTGGATTTCATCGATGAAATCGATGTTTACAATATAGGAACGGTGACAGCGAATAAATGAATCAGGAGCTAAAAATAGTTCCAAGTCACTTAAGTTCAGTCGATGATAGCCTTCACGATTCATTGTTTTGACAAACGTTTTACGAAGTTGTGTTTCGAGATAGATTACTTGGTTATGCTTGATTGGGTACCAGCAGTCATCGATTTTTACAGTAATGTAGTTTGTTAAAAATGGTGATGGCTTTTGAGGGAAGATAGCAGTAATGGCTCCTTTTGCTTCTCCTTCATCGATTAAAGGTATACTCATACCGAAATACGGAACACCAAATACATCCGGTTCAATGTATGTGCTGATTTTTTGTCCATATGTTAATGCTTTGTGTGCAGCTGAACCTTCCTTGACTGGATCGCCCGGTTTAATTTTTAAATCTACTTTTTTGCTTGGTTGATAGTATAAATATTCATTTGTATCTGAGATGGCAATAGATGTGTTCTCAGGGAAAAATTCTTTTATTACTTCCATAATTTCTTCAATTTGCTTCGGATCCACTTTATAACACCTCTTTTAAGGATTTTAAATCATTTATCTTTTATTTTACTACATATTTATAGAAATGTAATAGAGAAGATTCGCGAATAGTAGGTGGAACTGAATTGGTCATTCATTTTTCTTTGAAAATACTATAGAATATTGGAAAAAAGGAGTATCACTTACAAAATGTGTTCTTCCCCTTGGAAGATAGAATTTAAAAGAAAGACACTTATTTATTTCCTTGTTATGCATTTGTTAAGGTCTTCGCCATAAGTTGGGGATGACAAGCCAGTATGATTACAAGTTGAGTGGAGTGGCGGCTGGCGACTCCTTGGGGAATAGCACGGGCTTAAAAATCCAATGATTTCGGGGTAATCCTCAAAATCATTTAGTTGGAGCCGTGCCTCCGCGAAAAGCATCCAGCCGGAATGGAAACCAACCCTATATTACGGTGCTGAACCATTTGTTATTTAATCTAAAATCTATATACTTTAGTAATGTTGTGTTTTAAAACGGTCTTACTACCTAGTAGTGATATTTTTGAACTATATAGTTGGTAAAATAAAGTTGAAAGAAAAACGCAAAATATGGTAATATTCTCTGTAGTTAGTAAGAGACATACAAAATGGAAATTTTTAGTTGTGGTAGTATTAAACATCTTATGGCCAAAAATATCGAAAAAATAGTAAATAAGTATTTTCGTATCTTACTTTTCAGTATATATTATTATAAAGAAGAATGTTATATTTTGTAAAAAAATATGCGAGGAGCATATATAAGAAAGATGGGGTAATCTATGCAACTACATCAACATTCCATATCTGAAACGATTTCCAAAAGATACTTCCAGGAAATCGACAATATTAATCACTATCAGGGTATTGAAGAATTTTTTAATATTGAATCAAAGCTGTTGTTCGAGATTTATCATTTAGAAGCATCCAAAGCGAAGAAATCTTTACATGAAATTATTGATATTTTATCTATTCGTTTCGGAAAACAAGTGATCAAGGTAGTACGGCATTATTTTATTACTCTATCTTCCATTGTAGCGCGAAAGCTTCTTGATAACCAAGTACCTTCGAAAAAAGCATTTGCCTTTAATTTGGCATGTGCGGATATGATTGAAAATAGAATGAAGGATGCAGAGTTTTTACAGTTCGCAGATGATCTAATCGATTTCTATGTTTACTTTATTGCAGATAGAAAGCAACCTACATTCCGCCACCAAACGGTAAACAAAGTAATTATGTATATTAATGATGAACTGGAGAACGACCTGACAGTAGAGAGTATCGCTGCAAACTTCCATATTAGTACAAGCCATTTGTCCCGTATTTTCCGGGAACATGTAGGGATTACTCTCGTAGAGTATTTAAATGTACGCCGTGTAGAAGAATCTCAATATTATTTACGCCATACGAATAAGAGTATTACTTCTATTTCTGACCAGTTCCATTTTTGCAACCAAAGCTATTTTACCCGTATTTTCAAAAAATACACAGGAGTGACGCCTAAGCACTTCCGCGACGAATTACATCATGAATTTTACCGTTTCGAAATTGGCGAATCCGAGTACCAAAAAGCATAGTTATTGATAAAGGTCCTGCTTCTACGGGTAGGGCTTTTTAGTTATTAAGAAAGAGGCACTTCTTTCTATATGAAGAGCATGCCTTCCGTAAAGTTATTCTGTTTTTAAGATAATCGCACGGTCCAAGCCTTCTTCGTTTATTCTATACTGGTGTGTAGCGGCGTAGAGATGCCATCCTCTGGTATCAAGCAGGTTCTTTCATATTTTTGCTCTTTCCTGTTGGCGTTAAGAGGGGCATTCCTGTATACTTCAACTGTAAAAACAATGAGAAGGTGACAAAATGAAACGTCTTAAATTAGGTGGGCTGTTAATCGGTGTTCTTTTCCTGTTGACCGGCTGCCAAGCTGTTGAGAATGAAGAAGGTTTCTTCTATAGTATTTTTGTAAAGCCAATGAACTTTCTATTAGATTTCTTCGGAAATACTTTATTTAACGGTAGTTATGGTCTTGCCATTATCGCTATTACCGTATTGATCCGGCTTATTTTAATGCCGTTTATGCTCAAAAATTATCGTAATCAAGCGATTATGAAGTCAAAAATGGATATTGTAAAGCCGAAAATGGAGGAAATTCAAGGGAAGCTAAAAACTGCTGAAAAGAAAGAAGACCAAATGGCGCTTCAGCAGGAGATGCTTAATCTTTATCGGGAACATGGTATCAATCCATTGAATATGGGATGTTTGCCGATTTTGATTCAAACGCCGATTGTTATGGGCTTATATTTTGCGATCCGTTATTCAGCTGATGTAAAGACGCATGAGTTTTTATGGTTCAGCTTAGGCTCTCCGGATATTATTATGACAATTGTGGCAGGGATTATTTACATGGTACAGGCCCAAGTGTCATTATGGACAGTGCCGGAAACCCAAAAGCAGCAGATGAAGTGGATGATCTATATTTCGCCGATTATGATCGTGATTATTTCCTTTACTTCCATGGCAGCATTGCCGCTTTACTGGTCAGTCAGTGGGTTTATTTTAATCGTCCAAACATTTATTGGCCGTAAATACTTCTCACATTTACCAGAAGTGAAGTAAGGGGTTTGGATATGAATGAAAAAGTAATTTCCTTAACGCTTGTAACAATCTCCAGTTTACTTGCCTTATATTTTGTTATCGCAGGGAATTTTGAATTGGCTGTTCTGTTTTTAACGATTATGTTTACTTTTACGAATTTTTTCCGTTACCGCAGCTTTCAGCAAAAGGGGATGGAGAAAGAAGCGAAATGGATGAAGTATACTGCTTTCTTTTTCGCACTATTAGTGTTAGTCGTCCTGTATATTGTAATAGCGGGTTAGTGAGAAATCATTTATGCCATGAAGGATAAGAGCAGCGCCTTCTTTTCTTCTGAAATGGAGTAAGAACAAGGTGTGGGTAGATGCCTCATCTGCTTTTTATGAAGAAAGGAATCTCTTGGGGAATGTAAGAGATTCCTTTTTTCACGAAAAATAACAGGAAAACGGAAGAAAACGAAAAAGATGAGCTCCGTTTTTTTATAAAGAAGACGCTTTTCGAAGGGAAAATGGGCTGTAAAGGTGATAGAATAAGAGTATTGTTTAAGAAAGAAGGCGCAACATGAGGAAATCGAGAGCGAAACAACAAAAAAGTAAGAAATCCATTATAATTGGCGGTATAGTGATCGCTGTTTTGTTAGTAGTTTCAATAGCCGTTTATATATATCGGGATACTATTTTCCCGGCAGGGGATAAACAGGGGGAACAGGCAGATCCTCAAGAAGAGCAAGTTACTCAGCAAGAGGAAAATAACGAAACTTCCGCTGATCCAACAACAGAGGGAAGCAAAGAACAACCGACTTTTGAGCTAGATGAAGGCGGCTATCCGGTTGATGTAAAAGAAGCTACAGAAGCTACTTATATTGACGGCATCTTAATTGCAAATAAAAAATATCCGCTTCCAAAGGATTTTGATCGAGGAGAAGACCCGGAAGCCAGAGCAGCATTGGATCAAATGACTGCGGATGCTAAAAAGGTCGGTTTTGAACTTGTAGCATTTAGCGGTTACCGCTCCTATGAATATCAGACACAGCTATATGCAAACTATGCAAATCGTGATGGTAAGGAAGCGGCAGATCGGTATAGTGCACGCCCGGGGCATTCGGAACATCAAACAGGTCTTGCGTTTGATATTGGAGAAAAAGGGCAGGAGGATTTATGGCTGACAGAGGAATTTGGTGAGTCGCCTGCCGGTAAATGGTTAGTAGAAAACGCCCATAATTATGGCTTTATCCTGCGTTTTCCAAAAGGAAAGGAAGACGTGACAGGCTTTATGTATGAATCGTGGCATTTCCGCTATGTAGGAAAAGAAATTGCAAAGGAAATATACGAAACAGGTGTGACATTAGAAGAATATCTAGGAATAGAATAATGAAAAACCGCTTTATCAGCTTTCCGGCTGACGAAGCGGTTTTTTGCTGTTTTAAATGATGCAAATTGCATGTTGGCAACAGAACCATTTTACAAAATAGGAGATAATAAGCGAGAAATAGATTCTTTAAATTTCACACCAATTGAACGGTTTTGATAAGTTTCCTTTGTAAGCTCCTTGCAATCTAAAATATCTTTCTCGAAAATTTCTGCTAAGTTATGAGAAATATCAAGGTCATAGATAAATGCATTTATTTCAAAGTTTAGGCTGAAACTCCGTACATCAATATTGGCCGTGCCGACTGTGGACACTTCATCGTCTACTACAATCATTTTGGCATGAATAAAGCCTTTATCATAATGGTAAATCTTTGCCCCTGCTTCCAGCAGCTGTCCTACATAAGAGTAGGTTGCCCAATAGACGAAAGGATGATCGGGCTTATTAGGAATCATAATTCGTACATCAATACCGGAAAGCGCTGCAATTTGAAGAGCGTCTAAAAACGTATAATCCGGGATGAAGTAAGGGGATTGAATATAAATATATTTTTTGGCCTTCATAACCATTTTCACATAAGCATTTTTAATCCCTGTATAGGGTGTATCGGGGCCACTTGAGACAATCTGCAGCGCTACATCCCCTTTTTGCGGTATAGCAGGGAAGTAACGTTCGGAATAGCTAATCCGATGACGAAGGCTCGCCTGGTTCCAATCGAGCAGGAAGCGGGTTTGCAGCGGATGAACGGCACTTCCTTCAATCCGTAAATGTGTATCCCGCCAGTAGCCGAATTTTTTCTTTAATCCTAAATATTCATCTCCGACATTAAAGCCTCCGGTATAACCAATGCGCCCATCAATAACGACAATTTTGCGGTGGTTTCGGAAATTCAAACGAGGATTGATGAGAGGGAGAATGGATGGGAAGAAAACTTCCACTTCGCCGCCTGCTTCTATCAGATCTTTAAAGTGGCGCTTTTTAACACCCCGTGATCCCATTTCGTCATATAAAACTCTTACCTTTACACCTTGCTTTACTTTTTTAATCAATTCATGCAAAATACGCTGTCCTAAATTGTCGATCTTAAAAATATAATACTGAATATGAATATGATCCTTTGCGTTTGAGATGTCCTCAATCAATGCTTCAAACTTATCATTACCATCATCGTATATAGCTATCGCATTATCCTGTGTAAGGACTGCATAGTTAGTCGTTAAATTCATATAAATAAGATCCTGGAAGTTTTCGACATGATGGTCACGAAATTCAAGGCTGTCTTCTTTTAGTGCATCGATTTGATAACTGACTAATTTATCAATCCCAATATCCTTTCTGCCTTCCCACCGGAATAAATGTTTTTTCCGAAGCTTACGCCCAAGAAGTAAATAGAGCACAAAGCCAGCTACAGGAAGGAAAAATAATACAAGAATCCATGCCCAAGTAGAGGAGGCATCCTTTCTTTCTAAAAAAATGATCGTCATAGCAAATAGGATATTTAGTGCAATGATTAAAAAAGTAAGTGCACTATTATCAAATGTAAATGTCATTTGATCACCTTCTTTCTTCTTTCCTCATCCCTATCTTATCTCATTTTAGAGGCGGAATATATGAAATTCTATGAGTGATCATAAATAAATCCCTTTGGCAGTACCTACACCTTGTGTCAAAAGGTAAAAGGGCTAGTAGTCTTCCAAGTAAAATAAAACATCGCTAAAATCGCATGCCTTCAAACAGTTGAGGTTAATAAAAAATTTCGCTACACCCGAATCCCCCCACATTATTCCTTGGGCATCATCCGACACAATTTGCAGAAGGAGAGTGTCATATTTTTGGCAAGATAAATCCAGGGACCTGAAATCCTCCTCTATAAAATAAGGATAGCCGCCAATTTTATGGTCAGCACTTGAAAAGCATTGCAAATAGATTTCGTTAAAGGGCTGCTGTTCGATTATTGTAAACTGTTGTGCAAGCTCTGCAGAAATAAAATGATGCAGCCTGTAGTCTGTAGCAGAAACCGGTTCCACTTCTTTTGAGAATGTCAGTAATAGCTCCCGACCAATTGGATACGAAGGAGCAACTGAATAACATGGAAAGGAATAAGGGAAATCTGTAACTAGATCGTTAGTTGGCATAATAGGGTAGTATCGGATTTGGAAAAACTTTTGAGGTACACAACCGCCCATCTTTATAATTTGCTGATAGTGGAAGGCTGATATGAAAATTTGTAATAAGCCGAATTTCGGAAAGGGTGCAGGAAAGCTTCCTTCTGAAAAATTAATTTGTGCAAGCAATAACATATATTCGCCTACATCATCTCTTGGGTGACTAGCGCCCTTTGGCAAATAAGGATAGCCCCCCAGTTTGCTGTTCGTAATAGAAGAGCCTTTATTCCATGTGTGAATTTTCATATATTCAACAGCAGATTGTTCTAAAATATACCGAAAACCTTCAAATTGCCTAGGTAGGAAAAGCGCCTTTTGTCTCATACATTCCTCCAACTGCTTGTTATTTATATGAGTAGATAGTTATAGAAGGGAAAGAGATATATGTTTCTATCCATTCCACTGTGTAATGTAGGTATAAACATCTTTCCAGCAACTGCAAAGTGACAGGAAGCAAGGAAAGAATGATAGAAGCGAAGGATCTCATCGTTATTTTCTCGATCCATCGATGTATTTCAAGTAAGAATTTTCGTTGGAAAGCATAGAAGTTAAAAAGCATTGCCACTATATGCCGCAATGCTTTTCTTTCTTACTATACACCGTTTTTTACTATTTTATACACGCGTGGATGTGAGTAGAGAGAAAGCAGTATTGTATGAATGGTGACATGCTATAGGTGTAAAGCAGCAAGGCGGCAGATGCTGCTGCACAACGGTTGGCACTTTATGACTGTTTGCCAAATCTGCAATCAGAAAATGCGTATAAATAAAGGGAAAGGCGCTAAAGTGGAGCAACGGGGAAGGCGGAATATTCTTGTGAAGAAGTATTTTCACATAAAAATTTGTAGTGATAAAAGTTAGCATATACAGATTTGAGAAGGGAAAAAGTATGAGAAACGCAAAATAAGGATAAGATGAATATAGGAGAATTTACTTGACTTTTGGAAGTTGTAACATAATTGAAAAACATTTTTGCATATAATAATGATATGATAGCTGTAACTGTAAAAGTCAGACTTCTGTTTAGAAAGTGAAACTTTTTACAAATAGGAACGTTAAAAGTAATAGCAGGAAAGGTTAAGGTGGATTAAATGACGAAGGAAATCGACTTGAAGGAAATCGTTAAAAACTTATCTACACTAGGCGTGAAAGCTACGGTAACCAAATCACGTTTAGAAATACTGAAAGTTTTTGTACCACCAACGCAAACTCCCCAAACACAAAATGCGTAAAAGATAAGCTGCCCAAATCATACTGGGGCAGCTTATTTTATTTTTAGGGGACAGAAAGATGAAAAGGAAAAGGTAAAATAAAAACCGGCGGCCATCATAGGCCCGCCGGTTTTTAATCTTCCTCATCATGTGTAGAAAACATGTAAGTACGATAATGGAATTTCATGCTAAATACAAGCCCGATCGCTAGGGCGTTCCCCATTAAGGAGCTTCCGCCGTAACTTAAAAATGGCAGAGGAATCCCCGTAATCGGCAGGAGCTGGATCGTCATGCCGATGTTTTCAAAAACATGGAATGTAATCATCGCGATAATGCCGGCACATACATATGTGCTGAAAGGGTCTTTTAATAATAAAGTTATTTTCGTTAAATGATAGATTAATAAGAAGTAAAGACAAATAACGATACTTGCCCCAACGAACCCCCATTCTTCTCCGATCACGGTGAAGATGAAGTCTGTATGGTTTTCCGCTACATATACCTCCCGCCCAAATATACCTTTTCCGAAAATTTCTCCGGAACCAATCGCATTTAATGACGTGATTAAATGATAGCCCTCATTCGAAGAATAGGAATAGGGATCGAGCCAGGAATAGATACGCGCAAATTGGTACGGGTCAAAGCCCAATTTCTCCAGAAAATCCTGCATATACAAGGCCATCCATAAAAGGGAGGCTCCGAGAAATAATGTCCCGCCGAATATCGGCAGGATGATTTTCCATGAAATTCCTGCTACAATTACTAATGCTGCAGTAATAGCCAGGAAAACGAGAGCTGAACCAAGGTCCGGCTGTGTCATAATAAAGGCTAATGGAATAAATAATGTAACGGCAATTTTCCCCAACAGAATGAAATCTGTTTTAATTGTTTTCAGCTGATACTTTTCATGATGCTTGCTAATTAAGAGGGCAAGCGCCAAAATGTAAAAGGTTTTCATGAATTCAGCAGGTTGGAGGTTCCCAACCGGGGTCTTGAACCAGCTCTTCGCTCCATTTACACGGACGGCGAAGCTTCCTTCAGGTATAATAGCGAGCGCAACCAGTAAGAATATCCCGAATCCATAGATGATCCAGGACATTTTTTTGTACTGGTCAGGTTCAAAATACATCACAAATGCTACAATGACAGCGCCGATGATATACCAGCGGATTTGCAGCAGGACGAAATTAGCAGCGTATTGTCCGGAAGTCTGTGCCGAAGAGATGGCAAGCAGGCTGATAATGAGAAACGTAAGAAGTATAAGAGCAAGCGTCCAGTCAAAACGCTTGGCGAACTGTCGATTATTATTGTTCATGCATGCCACCTTATTTATAGATCTTTTCGCTGGAATTAGCGTAAACTGTACTAACGATTTAGTTTAACATATTTTTAATGAAAATACCTGCTTCTAATAGAAGTAAAAGATATGACGATATAAAATTTAAATTGTTTCAAAAAAAGTCAAAGCATCATATAATAATCATATTATTTGTTTAAGGAGTGGACGTGGGATGGCAAGGAAAATGAAAAGCGCCGATGACTTTATTCATCATTTATATGTACATATGAACGATGTAGATCAATTTGTCATCTATAGCGGGCTTTCATATAAGCAATTTTTCACGTCTGTTGAACCGATGAAAAATGTGTTGTTGCTAAAACACGCCTATGATGATGGTTCCTTCAATATGCATACGCAGTTTGATTTCATTTCGGCGGAAGATATGCTTCCATTTATTAAGCACCTTCCTGATATGAAGGGGGATTTGTGCTGGGTGGATTTTTCGGGAGAGAACAGCGTAAATCAATTATCGCCGATGGAACAGGCAGAACTGCTGTACTTTGGCCATAAACGTGAGCCGCTTGCTGCACCATTTTTCAGCAAGCTCCAAAATCGTTATGCCTTTTATGCTTCGCCTAGTGATAAAATGACGAAAGTATATTTTCGTTTTCTAGGGGATAGCGATCTGTTAATCGCCAATCTATTCAACAAAATGATCCGTGAAAAAGAAGGGGCGGGAAGCTTTTGGCGTAAAAAACCGAAGAAATCCATCCCTACTATCAATCCAACGGTTTTGCGTGCAAGCAGGCATTTTTTAAAAGAAGGAGCATTACTCTCATTGTTCCGTATGGAAAAATCGTCCGGTTATGGAATTGAAATAAGGATGTTATCTGACTATAATTTTCCAGATGAAGTATGGGTAGACTTAGACGAGATAATAAAGCAAAATTATGATGAACTAATACAAATTAGCTAGGGTTGTCTCGAATTTTTTCGCGGCAGCCCTTTTTCAAGGAAACAAGGGAATTAGTTTATTGGAAATTTTATTTCATGATAAACTAGGGATACTTAAGGAGGTCAACAAAATGAAAAAGAAAATCGGTTTAGTATACGGGGGAAAGTCTGCGGAGCATGAAGTATCGCTTTCGACTGCCAAGGCGGTGACGCAAGCTTTGGATTTTGAGGAATATGAAGTGCATCCGATTTTTATTACATTAGAGGGCGAATGGCTGATAGGACCTCAATTAACAGCTCCTGTAGAGACGATTGACCAACTACAATTCGAGTCAAATAAAGCACCGAATAATATAATAAATTTCATCAATGCACATAGCGAGAATCAGTTTGATGTTATTTTCCCTCTTTTGCACGGGACGAATGGGGAAGATGGAACAGTGCAGGGATTGCTGGAAGTAATGAACGTACCGTATGTGGGCAATGGTGTATTAGCATCCGCAGCCGGAATGGATAAAGTGATTATGAAGCAGCTGTTTGAAATCGCAGGTCTTGCCCAAACACCGTATATTTATTTTATCCGTAGTGAATGGGAAAGCGATCAGGAAGGTATTTTAGCTAAATGTGAGAAGCTGAAAGCCCCGTTGTTCGTCAAACCTGCAAATCTCGGTTCTAGTGTAGGCATTAGTAAAGCCGTGACGCGGGAAGAGCTTATTGCAGCTATCGAGCTTGCTTTCCGATACGACCGGAAGATTATTATAGAGCAAGGTATTGCAGGACGTGAAGTGGAAATGGGTGTTCTCGGTAACGATAAACCGAAAACATCGGTAGCCGGTGAAATCAAGCCGATGACGGAATTTTACGACTATGATTCTAAATATAAGGATGGATCGACAGCACTCATTATTCCTGCCGAACTCCCGGATACAGTTGTCAGCAAAATGAGTGAAATGGCAAAATCAGCATTTAAGATTCTGGATTGCTCTGGGATTGTAAGAGCAGACTTTTTCGTTACGGCAAATGAGGAAGTATTCATTAATGAAGTAAATACGATGCCTGGCTTTACGCCATCGAGTATGTATCCGCTTTTATGGCAGCATACAGGTGTGAGCTATCCTGAACTGATTAATCAATTGATTGAATTGGCTTTAGAGCGCCATGCAGAAAAGCAAAAGCTTCAATATAATAAGGATTGATGATGAAATGAAAAAAACATTGGCACAACTGGCAGCATGGCTGAAAATCCGTGAGCAGAATAATGAAGATACAATAGTGACAGGCATCTCAATTGATACACGTACTCTTAAACCAGGGGACCTGTTTGTACCTTTCCGGGGAGAGACGGTAAATGGACACCGCTTTGTCGAGCAGGCTTTTGAGAAGGGAGCGGCAGCATCTCTTTGGCTAAAGGATGAGCCGAACCCGCCCCAAAACCGGCCGCTCATTTTTGTAGAGGATGCAGAAGCGGCTCTGCAGCAGATGGCCATTGCTTACCGAAGCGAGCACAAGGCAACCTTTATAGGGATTACAGGCTCAAACGGCAAGACATCTACAAAGGATATTTTAGCAGGAACTTTATCGCCGTATTTTAAAGTGCAAAAAACAATCGGCAACTTCAATAACCAGCTGGGATTACCTATTACAATTTTGCAGCTTGACGAAGATACGGAGATTTCGGTGCTGGAAATGGGCATGAGCGGATTTGGGGAAATTGAATTATTAACGCGGATTGCCCGTCCGCATTTAGCGATCATTACAAATATCGGTGAAGCGCATATGCAGGAGCTTGGGTCCCGTGAAGGCATTGCAAAGGCAAAATACGAAATTACAAAGGGCCTGTTGGAAGAGGGATTCCTATTTTATGATGGTGATGAACCGCTGCTTCGCCAGCTTGTGAAGGAAGACCCTTATACAGAGACAATGTCTTTTGGTTTTGGAGATGAAAATACACTGTTCGTCTCAGAGATTGAAACAACAGAGACGGGAAGCCATTTTACTGTAAATGGGCTCCTAGAGGGAACATTCGATATTTCCGTACTTGGCAAGCATCAGGTGAAAAACACACTTAGTGCCTTGCTTGTCAGCAAGGCGTTAGGTTTAACAGATGACCAAATTCGTACCTCATTAAAACAGGTTGCCTTAACGGATATGCGCATGCAGCTCGTACCGGTAGAAAAGGGCCCGTTGTTTATTAATGATGCTTATAACGCTGCCCCTACTTCTATGCGTGCAGCTATTCAATTTGTCAAATCGTCAACGATGAGACCTAAAAAGTGGCTGGTGCTTGGCGATATGCTGGAGCTTGGTCTTGACGAAAAGGCCTTTCATGAGCAAATAGCAGAAGAGATTGACGACTCCGTAGAACGGATCTTTCTGTATGGTCCTCGTATGAAATGGCTCTATGACCAACTGCAGCCTGTATGGGAAGCATCACGCCTCGTTTATACAGAAACAGACTATGAGCCAATCATCGAGGCAATTCGCCGTGATGCAGATGAGAAAACGCTTATTTTGTTAAAGGGTTCCCGTGGCATGAAACTTGAAACGATTGTAAATACTTTTAAATAACGATGAATGAAAGGAGGGTGTCCAGAAAGTAAAAACTTTCTGGACACCCTTTCAATCCATTAGGATGATCTATTAGGAAATGTGGTTCTGCAGCAAATGCCGCTAGCCTTAGCGTAAAGGTTTCACCTCAAAAGGTTTTTTCAGCCGGCCCCTTTATCAACGGAATTAATGGAGGGTTTTCAGCGCAGAAATAAATAGAGAAAACTGTAAAAAAAGAGATAGAAAAGTTTTTCTGTAAGAGACTGATCTTTAGGTGTTTATACTCTTTTTTCGAAAGGAGAATGAGTACTTTCGCAGGAGGAATACCTAATGAATGTAAAAAGACAGCAACAACATAAATAGACAAGCTATGTGCTGGAAAAGGCAGGGGTTAGAAATGACGGTAGGCATACTTGTTTTACATGGTTTTTCCGGCGGTCCATATGAAGTTCAGCCTTTTGTAGATTGTGTAAAGGAGCATACAGGCTGGATAGTGGAAACACCTACGTTTTCAGGGCACGGTGATGCGGATTCTCTTGATATGAAAGGGTATAAAGCGGAACATTGGCTGATGGACGCAGAACTGGCTTATCGAAGTCTTGCTAAAAAGGTGGATGATGTAATGATCGCAGGCTTTTCAATGGGAGGGGTTATTGCTATGTATTTAGCAAAACGCTACCCGGTGAAGAAACTGCTTCTTCTGAGTGCAGCGGCAAAATATGTAAGCCCTCTGCAGCTGGCAAAGGACATTCGTTCAATGGCAGATGATGCTTTTCACCAGAAGCTGCGTGAAAATGAACTTTTTCAGCGCTATCAGCATAAACTGCGGAATGTGCCGCCATCTGCAACGGTGGAATTTATGAAGATCGTAAGAAAAACAGAACCGTATATCGGTCATCTTACTTGTCCGGTATTCATTGTACAAGGAGCGCTTGATGGCATTGTACCGCTGGCTACAGCCCAATACTTGTATGACCGGATTGCGGCTGCTGAAAAACAATTGTATATTTCAGAGTGCGGGAAGCATCATATATGTTACAGTGAAGATTGTGATGAATGGTTTCTAAAAGCAGCGGCCTTTTTAACGAAAGTATAACGTCAGATTTTTATGATTCGAGCATAATCGTTGCAACGATTAAAATGGCATGTTAGACTATGTAAAGCAATGGATACATTTTGTGCGAAGACTCTTCATGATTATTGTTGAAGAGTGCTTTTTTTTGAATTTAACGGTTTCATTCTATTTTTACTATCCTTATTGGGAACGAAACAATTGAACTATAGAATCGAACCGCTCGGCAAAGACCGGGCTTTCCCTTTCATATAAGAGAGCTCTGCAGCAAGCGGAGAGAATTTTTTAAGTAACGGAAACGTTCCACATAAAGGCTCGATTTTGCCGACATACTTCATCTGAAAATGTAACCATTTGTCAACTTAAAGGAAAAAAAGGAGATTGAAGAGTTTGACAAATTTTTCAGAATTAAACATTAGTGAATCTACATTACGTTCAGTAAAGCGTATGGGATTTGAAGAAGCAACACCTATCCAAGAAGGAACAATTACATTTGCGATGGAAGGCCGCGATGTATTAGGCCAAGCGCAAACTGGTACTGGTAAAACTGCCGCTTTCGGTATTCCTCTGATTGAAAAAATTGACCCTAAAAACCCAAATATCCAGGCATTAGTTATCGCGCCAACTCGTGAGCTGGCGATCCAAGTGTCTGAAGAGCTATATAAAATTGGTTATGACAAACGCGTGAAATTACTTTCCGTGTATGGCGGTCAAGAGATTGGACGTCAAATCCGTGCTCTTAAAAACAGACCACAAATCATCGTAGGTACACCAGGGCGTATTATTGACCATATTAATCGTCGTACGTTAAAGCTAGAAGGAGTACAAACATTAGTATTGGACGAAGCAGATGAGATGCTGAACATGGGCTTCATCGACGATATCAATGCGATTTTAGAAAATGTACCGGCTGAACGCCAAACATTATTGTTCTCTGCTACAATGCCTCCAGCAATCCGTAAAATTGCTGAAACATTCATGCGTGACCCTGAAATCGTAAAAATTAAGGCAAAAGAATTAACGATGGAAAACATCGAGCAGTTCTTCGTAAAAGCGCAGGAGCGTGAGAAGTTCGATGTACTGACTCGCTTGTTGGATGTGCAAAAACCGGAGCTTGCGATTATCTTCGGGCGTACGAAACGCCGTGTTGATGAATTATCTCAAGCGTTAACATTACGCGGCTATCTTGCAGAAGGTATCCACGGAGACTTAAGCCAGGCGAAACGTATTTCAGTACTGCGCCAGTTTAAAGAAAATAAAATTGATATTTTAATCGCGACAGATGTAGCAGCACGTGGTCTTGATATTTCAGGCGTTTCTCACGTTTATAACTTTGATATCCCGCAAGACCCTGAATCTTACGTTCACCGTATCGGACGTACAGGTCGTGCCGGTAAATCAGGTATCGCCGTAACGTTTGTAACTCCGCGTGAAATGGGTTACCTGCGCATCGTGGAAGAAACGACGAAAAAACGCATGACACCACTTCGTCCGCCAAGCACAGAAGAGGCGCTTGCAGGACAGCAAGAGGTAGCAATGCAAAATTTAGTCGAGCTTGTGCAAAACAATGATTTAGGAAGCTATCGTGAAATGGCTGCCCAACTGTTGAAAAACAACGAGGCGCTCGACTTAGTAGCAGCAGCGCTTAAGGCGATGACAAAAGAGCCGGATGCAACACCTGTTACGATTACAGAGGAACGCCCATTACCAATGCGTCGTGACCGTTCTTCTGGAGGAAGCCGTGGACGTAATGACCGAGGCCGAAGTGGCGGAGACCGTGGACGCGGAAGCCGTGACCGCGGTGGACGCAATGACCGCGGAGATCGCCGCCGTAGCGATCGTAATGACCGTGATCGTCGTCCTCGTCGCCGTGACGAAAAATAATAGAAAAAAAGAGCAGGGGATACTTGAAATGTTTTGCAGCATCCCCAGACAAGGCTGGCGGCATGTTAATGTCGCCGCCGAAGCTATCTTTTTACCGAAATATGGATTAATAAAACAGAGCAGCCAGAAGTTACGACTTTCCGGGCTGTTCTTTTTTTATTGCTTTTATACATACACAGCTTGCCGCACTTTCCTCCAGTAGTAAATACATATGCAGATTAGCTGTAGAAAAACTGGAAAAGTGATAAAAAAGGGTGACGTTGAAGGATGAGCTGCTAAAGGGGTATTGTGTACCTTACGATTTTATTTATATGTATTGTCCTTGAAGGAACTTTTGGCCAATAGGCTGAAAAAAGTGAAACATTTTCCATATATGGCCGTATACAATAGGAGAGAAGAGGTGGCAAAGTGAGAGAACAACCGAAATATAAGATTCCCCAAAAGGGTATAACCGTATGGCGTATTTATGGAATCCTCCAAACTATCTTTTTAGCGATTGCTGCAGGCATAACATCTTTTTTAATTACTTATTTTGAAGGGCCCTTCTACGTACATGTAATTGCTTGGGCTATTGTTGTAATAGCGATTGTTTTTCTTGTTTGGGCTTTTCCGAATATACGTTTCCGGGTTTGGCGCTATGAAGTACGGGAGCAGGAAATCGAAATTCAAAGTGGTTTGTTTATCGTAACGCGTACATTAATCCCGATGGTGCGGGTTCAGCATGTCGATACAGAGCAAGGCCCTATTTTAAAACGGTACGGGCTTTCAAACATTTCTATTTCTTCTGCTGCTACGACACATACAATCCCGTTTCTTGAAATGGATGAGGCAGACCGTCTCCGGGGGCGTATTTCAGAATTAGCAAGGGTGGCTGAGGAAGATGTCTAAATATAAACTACATCCTGTATCGGCTCTTATTAATTTAGCAAAAGCGCTAAAGGACATGGCCATACCTATTATCATCATTGTCATAGCCAATGGATTCACTTTTACGGTTGATGTTCAGGATGAAAAATTTTTCAGCCAAATGATTCCGTTGCTTATTTTATTAGTAGTTGTGTTATTTACATTCCTCGGAGGGATTTTGAAATGGTGGACATTCCGCTACTGGTTTGAGGATAGTGAACTAAGAGTAGAATACGGGTTATTTGTAAAGAAGAAGCGCTATATTCCGTTTGACCGCATTCAAAGCTTGAATTATCGGGAAGGGATTTTCCATCGTGTATTCGGGCTTGTCCAAGTTCTTGTAGAAACGGCCGGGAGTAAGACTGGTAAGCCTGAAGCTGAGCTGACAGCCGTTACGCAGGCGGCAGCTGAACAAATTGAACGGGAAATGAATCAGGTAAAACGAGGGCAACAGCCGGAAGAGGAGCAACTGGTACAAATGCCGGCCGGGCGAGTCATTCACAAAATGTCACCTAAGGATCTTATTATTTTAGCCACAACCTCTCGTGGAATTGGCGTTGTGATTTTCGGGGTTTTTGCTGTTTTATCGCAATTTGCCGACTACATTTCATTTGATTGGATTTATGATGAATTTACTCATTTAATTCAATACGGGATAGCCATTGTTGCATTCCTCATCTTTTTCGGACTGTTAGGTGCTTGGATTATTTCCGTCGCTATTACACTGCTGAATTATTATGATTTTACCGTGACAGAAGAAAACGAGCGGTTAGTTATTACGCGGGGGCTTTTGGAGAAGAAACGTCTTACAATCCCGCTTAATCGTATACAGGCTATTAAGATTGTGGAGAATCCCCTGCGGCAGCCATTTGGTCTGGCTACTATCCAAGTGGAGAGCGCTGGAGGCAGCTTCACATCAGGAGATGACAAAAAGATTACCTTATTTCCTCTCATTTCAAAAAAAGAGGCAATAGAAAGGCTTGCCCTGCTTTTTCCCCAGTTTGATTTCCAGCTAGAGAAAAGACAGATGGTAAAGCCGCCAAAGCGGGCACGATCTTATTTTTACCGAATTGACTTTTTATGGCTGGTACCATTGATTGCTGTTCCCACCTATTTCTTTTTCCCGTACGGTTTACTTACGTCTTTACTTATTGTGCCGGTTATTCTGCTCGGTATATGGCAGCATAAAACAGCGCGTTTTTTCTTACTGGATGCCCAATTAACGATTATTTACCGGCATATTAGCCGCATTACTTTTTTAGTAGAGAAACGGCGCATCCAGGTGGCAGAGCATCGGCAAAGCTATTTTCAAAAACAAAAACAGCTGGCTACCGGCCGTGTTGTTGTAATGTCCGGAATGTCAGGGGCAGAAGCGAAGGCTTACCATATGGAGCAAAAGGATATTGAAGAGATAATGGAATGGTTTGAATATAAAAAGGCTTCCACAGAATAGATCTGCGGAAGTCTTTTTAAAAGATAGAAAGTTATAAGTTTGTCTAAATATAAAAATATCAGACGTCCAGGCTAACCGGCTGTTCATTACGAATGCACTTTTCTTACCGTTTTCCCCATGTAGCAGTAGGCTTTGAATTGAAAAAGAAAGAACCGATGACAAAGCCTGTTGCAAGTCCGCCTATATGACTGGCAGCATTTACATTAGGTTGCAGGAACGTCATCACTACGCTGATCACAATGATCGGTAAGATGATCTGGCGGAGCTGCGGTACGGAATTGCGGTAACGGAACAGGATGGCTCCGAATGCCCCGAAAATCCCAAAGATTGCCCCGCTTGCACCAACGCTTGTATAAATAGCATCCTGAGTGAGCAGTGTTGCCAGCCCGCCGCCGATACCCGATAAGAAATAGATAGCCAAGAAGCGCACCTTTCCAGCTATTTGCTCAAGTTCCGGACCAAATAAAAACAGCGAGAACATATTGAATAATATGTGCATCCATCCGCCATGCAGGAACATAGCTGTTATGATACGCCACCACTCTCCTTGTAGAATCCATCCATTGACACTTACACCGTAATAGAAGATTTCTTCCCCCAAGTTTGGGATTAATGTCATAATGAAAATAGCAAGGTTAATGGTAATAAGGGTGGCTACAACAGGATAGGCATTGATATACTGTTTAAAATTTTCATTGCGAATAAACATAATTCCACCTCGATTTAACCGTATTATACATTCATTGATCGATATAATGAAAGGAAGAGGCTCATCGTGATTTTAGGAATTGGTCTGGATTTAGTTGAATTAGAGAGAATAGAAAAGGCATATAACCGTTCCCGGAGGTTTGCAGAGCGTATATTGACAAATAGGGAGCTCGCCATTTTTGACAGCCTTTCTCCAGCACGGCAAATTGAATTTTTGGCAGGGAGATTTGCAGCAAAGGAAGCATATTCAAAAGCATTAGGAACAGGAATCGGACAGGGCTGCGAGTTACACCAAATTGAAGTGCTGAAGGATGAATCAGGAAAGCCGGTGCTCTACTTTGACGGGGAAGCGGTAAATGGCTTTATTAGCATCACCCATACGCAACAGGTGGCGGCCGCGCAAGTTGTCCTGATGAAATAGTACATAAATTGCCGAAACGCGCCATACACTTACGGTAAGGAACAAGGAGAAAGGGTGGAGCAGTGCGATTACGATTATTCGGTCTGCTGGTGATAGTGGGATTGTTGTTAACAGCATGTGGAGGTGCATCGCAGGAAAAAGTAGTGAAGAAACTGGATGAACAATGGGGTGACAGCAAAGGGTACGAGCTAACGGCAACGATGGAAATGAAGACAGGAGGAGAACCGCGTACATACGATGTGAATGTGTGGCATACAAAGCCTGATTTCTATCGTGTGACTGTAACGGAGCAAAATGATAATGTAACGCAAATGATCGTCCGTAATGAAGAAGGTGTATTTGTCGTAACACCGGCTCTTAGAAAAACGTACAAATTCCAAAGTGAATGGCCGAAACAAAATAGCCAAGCATACCTGATCGGCGCTTTGGCAGAAGACCTTACCCAGGACAAAAAGGCTGTCATGAAGGAAGAAGACGGAGCTTATGTATTCGAAACGGCAACTCGTAATGCAGATAAAACGGGACTTCCGCTGCAAAAAATTGTAGTTGATAAAAACTCAATGCTGCCAAAAACGGTGTCTATTATGGATGAAACGCAAGAGGAAAAGATTGTGATCAAGTTTAAAGAGATCGATTTAACGGTAGCACATAAAAAAGAAGAGTATGCAGTTGAAAAATTTTCGGAAAATGAGGAAAATGAAGTAGCAGCTGCTGATATGGAGAACAAAGAATTCCGTACACATTATCCAACTGTAGAGTGGGATAATACAAAGCTTTCGGGTGAAAAAACTGTAGAAGAAGCAGATGGAGAGCGGGTTATCTTAACGTATGAAGGAGACAAGGCCTACACGCTTATGCAGCAGCCTGCAGCGGCCGGCAATTCCGTACTCCCTGTTTTTGCACCGGGCGATTTAGCTGATTTAGGCTTTACGATTGGCGCTATTACAGATACGTCTATTAGTTGGGAAAAGGATGGGGTTTCATTCTTCCTCGCCTCTACAAAGTTAACGCGTGAGGAAATGATGGAAGTGGCATCCTCTATGACTGCAGGAGGCGTGAAATAAAGAGATGGGCAAGCTTTGTTGGACGGACTTACATGCACAGCAAATAACAAGTTTATAAACTACAAAAGAGGGTATAAAAATGGAGCATACACAACAATACCGTCCGACAAAGGCGATTATTGATTTACAAGCAATACGGGACAACGTGCACAATTTGCGCAGCTACCTGCAGGAAGGTGTGCAGATTATTGCCGTTGTAAAGGCAAATGCTTACGGACATGGGGATGTAGCGGTAGCACGTGCGGCATTACAGGCAGGGGCGGATATTTTAGCGGTTGCTACGCCTGATGAAGCTGTACGGATGCGACAGCACTTCCCGGATGTCGGCATTTTAGTTTTAGGTGCTGCACCTATATCATTCGTCCAATATGCAGCCGAACATCAAATCATGCTAACTGTATTTTCAACAGAGTGGGTCACAAAGGCCCGATACGTACAAGGGCTTTCCAAGCCGCTGCTCTTACATATAAAGGTCGATTCAGGCATGGGAAGAATCGGTGTAACATCCAAGGAGCAGTTGCTTGAGCTATATAAAGAAATTCAGAAGACAGATGATTTCGTAGTAGATGGGATTTTCACTCATTTTGCAACGGCTGATGAGGAAGATACAACGTACTTTGACAATCAGGTTGATTTATTCAAGGAACTGGTAAATGCCTTGCCAAACAAACCAAGACTTATACATGCAGCCAATACAGCCACAACATTAGTAAAAGATAGCGCACTCCAGTTTGATGCCGTCCGATACGGAATTTCCCTATACGGATTGGCGCCTTCTGGCTATGTAGCCGATCTTCTGCCATTCCCGATCAGGCAGGCATTTTCTCTGCAGACAGAAATCGTTCATGTGAAAAAATTAAAGGCAGGTCAATCGGTCGGCTATGGTGCTACCTATACGGCTGAAAAGGATTGCTACATTGGTACGCTGCCGATTGGCTATGCGGATGGAATGATACGAAAGCTTGGCGGGCAGACGGTCCTTGTAGCAGGAGAGCGTTGTCCGATTGTGGGCAGAATTTGCATGGATCAATGTATGATTTTAATGTCTCATGCATATAATATTGGAGAAATAGTAACATTGCTAGGTGCACAAGGAAACGATTTTATTTCGATCGATGAATGGGCGACAAAATGCGACACGATTAATTATGAAGTGCCATGCATTATTACCTCTCGCGTTCCAAGAACATACATTAATGAGTAAACATACAGTATTCCCTAAAAGTCATAAGTCAAATACAAGAATTGTCAAAGTTTTTATATTCTTGTCTTTTCATGCCGGGTTATCGGTGTTAAAATGAACTTGTAATTGAAAGTGCACGTATGGCTTTTGGTGGAGGTGCTTTTTGTGTACGCGAAAAAATTAGAAATGCAGGACGTAATTGTTAAGCAACCAAATGATTTTATTATCCAGTTCAACCAAACGTTTGAACTTAGTTATTTTGGCGAAAATGAGGTCACGTACATGTCGACTGAAAGGTTTTCGAGGCATAAGCAACCAAATCAAATACGGGAAGCTTTAATGAAAGGCTATGTGGAGATGTCGCACATAAATCTGACTATTTGTAGTGAATGCCTACATGCAGAATATGAAGCGGAGCATATGGTGGAGCGTCTCGTTAGCGGGGGATGACAAGTTGATTGTAAAACGTGGGGACGTTTTTTTCGCAGATCTTTCACCTGTGGTCGGTTCTGAGCAAGGTGGTACAAGACCTGTCTTAATTATCCAAAACGATATCGGTAATCGATTTAGCCCGACGGTAATCATCGCTGCAATTACTGCGCAAATTCAAAAAGCAAAATTACCTACTCATGTAGAGATCGATGCAAAGAAGTATGGCTTCGAACGCGATTCGGTAATTTTGCTTGAGCAATTGCGTACTATTGATAAATCGCGGTTGACAGACCGAATTACGCAGCTGGATGATGCACTAATGGAAAAAGTTGATGTTGCATTAGCAATCAGCTTAGGGCTAGTTAAATTTTAAATACATAAAATGGAAAGCGTCGAGACAGCGTATTGTTTCGATGCTTTTCTTTTTTCTATACTTTAGGAAGAATAGAATCTTGTTTATATTTGGCATATAGGTTAATTTAAAGGTAAGAAAGGGGAAGTATAAACTTGGGAAATTTGCTTTTTATAAGAGAGAAAGGAAAAGCTGAATTTGCCGTAAAAGTAGAAATTATAATTCCTATAGAGGCTCCACGTCGAAATGGTTCTTATCAGAAACACATATGTTTTAGGTGAGGCCTTATAAAAATAGATAAATGGAAAAAGGAGTTCCTATCAAATCATCTAAGGGACGCTATGATAGGTAGCGACAAGATTGTATTAAAATAATTTGCGTAGGGATCTCCCGATGGAATTGGGGGCTCGGAGATGAGTGAAAAGTCTACAATCGATATTATAACCGAATGGGATATTGTGGCTGCACGTCAAATTGGCCGCAATGTGGCAAAAGAAATTGGTTTTGGTACAGTTGATCAAGCCAGGATTACAACAGCTATCAGCGAATTGGCGAGAAATATTTATTTATACGCCCATGCTGGAGAAATTATCATTGAAGCAATAGAAGAGGAAGACAAAAAGGGGATTGCGATTACAGCTACCGATAAAGGTCCGGGTATAGATAATGTCCGTATGGTGATGGAAGATGGATTCTCTACTATGGGAGGGCTTGGTGCAGGTTTGCCGGGAGTTAGGCGCCTAATGGATCATATTGATATTCAATCTTTAATAGGCCAGGGAACAATAGTGAAAGTTGAAAAATGGTTGTGACAGGATGTGAGAGAAAATGAAGGAGCTCCAAGCCCAGTACAAACGAATTTTGGCTGATTATATAGAGAGTCAGACAGAACGTAATCTATATATAGGACAAAATTTTATCCGTCAGCTCATTCAAAAAAACGTAACACCCGAAGAAGTGATCAGCATCCATAAAGCTTCAATTGAGGAGATTTACCCGGATTTATCGCCATCTGTCTCGCATGGTTATGATTTTCTCATTGAGATCATGGTGCATTTTGGTCTTACATTGCGGGAACATCAAAGTCTTCTTGAACAACAAGAGGAACTCCGTATTGAAATGAACGTGGCGACGAAAATACAAAATATGCTTTTAAAAACAACTGTTCCACAAGCGCCCGCCCTCGATATTGGAATGGTATCGGTTCCTATCCGTAAGATGAATGGGGACTATGTCCATTTTCTTAATGAGGATGAACAGTATGTCAGCGTGGCCGTTACAGACGTTGTTGGTAAAGGTGTGCCGGCTGCGCTTTGTATGTCCATGGTGAAATATGGGCTGGATACACTGGAATATGCAAATGGCCATCCTTCCTATGTACTCCAGGTGTTAAACCGCATTATTGAGAGAAGTGTAGACGATAGTATGTTTGTCTCTATGTTTTTTGGCCGCTTAGATGTAAAAACCGGGCTTTTTACTTACGGTTCTGCCGGCCATGAGCCCGCGCTTTATTATAAAGCGTCGGAGAAAAAGTTTTATAGTTTGGAATCAAAAGGTCTTTTGCTCGGTGTGATGCCGGAAGTGAAGTATCCACAGTTTGATATTACGCTAAATGACGGGGATTTCGTCGTCATGATGACCGACGGGGTAACAGAGTTTAGGAAGCAGGCAGATTTAGATTCCCGCGAAATCATTGAAAATCTTCTATTAAAATATATACACTTGAATGCACAGCAAATGTGTGAAATGCTATATAAAGAACTACAAAAGCTTCAAGATTTTGGTCTGGAGGACGACTTTACGGTTGTAATTTTAAAAAAATATTGAAGATTAGGTTTGAAAATTTTTAGTAAGGGAATTGTAATATAGTCTAATGGAGGTGTCCGGTATGAATGTTAATGTACAGTTTCGGGAAGATGGAAATGTAATACGGGGGTTTGTAGAAGGAGAGATTGATACTTTCACAGCTCCGATTTTACGTGAAGAGCTGGACTCAATACGTATTTTTGAAGGTTTAAAAATTGAATTGGATTTATCAAAAGTAAGCTATATGGATAGCACAGGCCTAGGGATTTTCGTTGCTTTTTATAAAAAAGTAGTGAGGGAAAAAGGAGAATTCAAGCTAGTAGGTTTAACTGACCGTCTTGTTCGCCTTTTTGAAATTACAGGCTTAAGTGAATTGATGAATATCGAAACGGATAAAAAGGTGGAAATCAGTAATGAAAGCATTTGATTATGTGGAGATTCGTGTGCCTGCCAAACCGCAATATGTCAGTGTGATTCGGCTTGCTGTTTCTGGCTTAGCAACCCGTTTAGGATTTACGTATGATGAAATTGAGGACTTGAAGATCGCTACCGGGGAAGCCGTTACAAACGTTGTTCACCATGCTTATGATGGTGAAGAGGGTGAAGTTGTAATGGGATGTGCCCTATTTAAAAACAAAATTGAGATCATGGTAGCGGACTATGGCAATAGCTTTAATTTCGAGGAAGTTAAAACAAAGATTGGTCCATATAAAGAAGATGAAAATGTAGCAATGTTACGAGAAGGTGGCCTAGGGCTGTATTTAATGGATACTTTAATGGACGAGGTAAAATTAAATAACGAAGGCGGCGTCACTGTTTTCATGACAAAATATGTCACGAGAGAGCAGGTGGAAGAAAATGTCGAAAGAATCACTACCTAAAAACTCGTCTAAAGAAGAAGTTCTTATGTGGATAGAAAAATACCAGCAATCGCAGGATGAAGCAGCGCAAACGAATTTAGTATTGCACTATCAGCAACTGGTAGAATCAATTGCGCGTAAATATTCACATGGAAAATCTTATTATGACGATATTGTTCAAGTAGGGATGCTCGGTTTGTTGGGAGCGATTCGACGTTTCGATCCGTCATTCGGTAGAAGTTTTGAGGCTTTTGCTGTACCCACAATTGTTGGGGAAATTAAACGGTTTTTACGGGACAAGACGTGGGATGTCCATGTGCCACGTCGTATTAAAGAGCTGGGCCCTCGTATTAAAGCAGCTGTGGAATCATTAACGACTGAGTTACAGCGCTCCCCATCCATTAGCGAAATTGCGAACTATCTAGAAGTGCAAGATGAGGAAGTACTAGAAGCAATGGAGATGGGTCGAAGCTATCAAGCGCTATCAATGGATCATTCTATCGAATCTGATTCGGATGGAAGTACAGTGACTCTGTTTGATGTAGTCGGTAAGGAAGATGAAGGTTTCGAAATGACCAACCGTCGAATGATTGTAGCAGAAGCAATGGATATTTTGAATGACAGGGAAAAACAAATTATCCAGCTGACCTATTTAGAACAGATGAGCCAAAAAGAAGCTGGTGAACGGCTCGGTATTTCACAAATGCATGTTTCCCGTATTCAACGGAAAGCAATTAAAAAATTGCAGGAAGCGATTGCCGCGAGCGGCAGTCTTACGCTGTAAATCTAGGAGTCTACTATTTAAAATAGTAGGCTTTTTTATTTGGAGATTAAATGAAAAATAGTTTATCATACTCAGCTGTTTGCATCATCTAAAAACCTGCGCTTCCCGCAGCTTGGCATAGGTAAATGCGCTTTCATGCTGTTAATGATAAAATGGAGTCATGCTAAAAGAAAGGTAGTGGAGTGATGGAACAAAAAGAAATGCTACGGATGATTGCAACGGAATCAAAAGTAAAGACCCATCAGGCAGAAGCGGTGATCAAGCTCTTAGAGGAAGGCAATACAGTGCCGTTTATTGCACGTTATCGAAAAGAGGCGACTGGTTCGCTTGATGAAGTGCAAATTAAGACAATAGAGGACCGCTACCATTACATACAACAAGTTGAACAACGGAAAGAAGAAGTACTCCGGCTGATTGATGAGCAAGGCAAGTTAACAGAGGAGTTAGCCGCATCCATCAAAGCGGCTACTGTACTTCAGAGAGTGGAGGATTTATATCGCCCTTACAAGCAGAAACGACGGACGAAGGCTACCATTGCGAGGGAGCGCGGGTTAGAGCCGTTAGCCGACAAATTAATGAAGTTTCCGAAAAGCAGCTTGGCAGAGGCAGCCTCTTCCTATTTAGATCATGAAAAAGGAATAGCAACAATCGAGGATGCGTTGGCCGGGGCGCGTGATATATTAGCAGAACGTTTTGCTGATGATGCAGGAATTAGAGAGCAATTACGGCAG
>DEQA01000283.1:0-2342 GCA_002359075.1 Planococcaceae bacterium UBA3378 | reverse complement strand
CCCGCCGTACTGGCAAGGTAGTATCAGCTCTGAAGAATGCAGAGAAAGACGAAAAGCAAGTATTTGAAATGTACTATGAATATGAGGAACCTGTAAATCGTATTGTACCGCACCGTATATTAGCGATAAACCGCGGTGAGAAGGAGGACGTTCTCCGGGCAGGTATTTCAGTGCCGGTTGAGCGCGCTGTTCAAATAATGGAGAACAAATGGATTCCAAGGAATTTTACCGGAGAAGCAATAGAACAGGTGAAAGAAGCGATTAACGATAGCTATAAAAGGCTGATTGAACCATCTATTGAAAGGGAAATTCGGTCCGAACTCAGTGAAAAGGCAGAGGCTCAGGCAATCCATATCTTCTCTGAGAATTTGCGCAATCTCCTTCTGCAGCCACCGATTCGCGGTAAGATGGTGCTTGGTGTCGATCCAGCCTACCGTACAGGCTGTAAATTGGCCGTAGTGGATGAAACGGGAAAGATGCTTGAAGTAACGGCGATCTATCCACATAAGCCGCAACGGGAAACAGTGAAGGCAATGAAAACGGTCCAAGCATTGCTTGAAAAATACCCGATCAGTATTATTGCGATTGGAAATGGAACAGCCTCACGGGAAACAGAACAATTCATTGCTGATACACTGAAAGAGACGGATAACAAGGCGGCATATGTAATTGTAAATGAAGCAGGTGCTTCTGTTTACTCAGCTTCTGAAGTAGCGAGAGCAGAATTTCCTGATTTGCAGGTGGAGCAGCGGAGTGCAGTTTCTATTGCACGGCGTTTACAGGATCCGCTATCCGAGCTTGTGAAAATTGATCCAAAAGCTGTCGGAGTAGGACAATATCAACATGATGTTTCCCAAAAGCAGCTTGCAGAATCACTTGCTTTCATCGTGGAAACGGCAGTAAACCAAGTAGGAGTAGACGTAAACACTGCATCGGCTTCGTTACTTCAATATGTTTCGGGTTTATCCAAAACAGTGGCTGAAAATATTGTACAGGCACGGGCAGAGGGAGGAAAATTTACTTCTCGCGCTCAATTAAAGAAAATTCCCCGACTTGGCGCTAAAACATACGAACAGGCAGTAGGGTTTTTGCGGATTCCGGGAGCAAAAAATCCTCTTGATGCAACAGGGATCCACCCTGAAAGCTATAAACTTGCTGAGCAGATCCTTGAATTAGCCAATGTCACAAAAAAAGAAGTAGGGACGAAGAAAGCTGAGGAGGCACTTGCTGTACTATCAATGGAAGACTTAAGCAGCCAGTTAGGAGTTGGAGAAGTAACAATACAAGATATTGTTGATACATTGATAAAGCCGACAAGGGATCCGCGTGATGAATTCCCGCAGCCTTTATTAAAAACAGATGTTTTACAAATGGAAGATTTGCAGCGTGGAATGGAACTGCAGGGAACTGTAAGAAATGTAGTAGACTTTGGTGCGTTTGTTGATATCGGTGTCAAACAGGATGGTCTTGTCCATATTTCCAAATTGGCCAACCAGCGTGTGAAACATCCGCTTGATATTGTATCGCTGGGGGATATTGTGACAGTATGGGTAGAAGAAGTAGACGTGAAAAAGGGCCGTATTTCTCTTACAATGCTACCTCCTGCTTCGCAAAATGTGTAAAATAGGAAGTGTACGGTTTTGTACCGTACACTTTTTTCTATAGGAGGAAGAAGACGATGTCAGATGAACAAGTACAACGTTTAGTAGAAGAGTTATCAGCTGAAAAGTTTGGTCGTCCTTTTCTACATAAAGCCTATTTTAATAAGCGATTAAAAACAACCGGCGGGCGGTATCTTTTGCACTCGCATAATATTGAGCTGAATAAAAAGCTATATGACCATTTTGGAGAAGAGGAACTGCGAGGTATTATATTGCATGAGCTATGTCATTACCATCTGCATATAAGAGGACTGGGTTACAAGCATCGGGATCATGATTTTCGCCAGCTTTTAAAGGAAGTTGGGGCTCCTAGATTCTGCTCCACTATTGAAACGGAAAAAAAGATCAGAAAACAAACAGTTCACACGTATATTTGTATCGATTGTCACCAATTCTATAGAAGGAAACGCAAGATCGATACGAATAAGTATTGCTGCGGGAAATGTAAAGGTAAACTAACCTATGAGAAAAGTGAAGTATTGAAATAAGCATGAAAACCTTTCATGCAGCAGAATATACTCCATTCCTCCAGTACGTTAACAGTTGATAAATTAATGTTTTCAAGCCTTTTTATAAAAAATATAAAAAAATGATAAAAAAGTGTTGACGTTTCTGCAGAGGGTGTCTATAATAATAAAAGTCGACAGCGTGATCGACGATAAAAATATTCCGAAGTAGCTC
>DEQA01000278.1 GCA_002359075.1 Planococcaceae bacterium UBA3378 | reverse complement strand
AAGCGTGCGCACTTTATCGGCCGCGTCTTCCAGGATCCGATGGCGGGAACAGCTCCAGCTATGACGATCGAAGAGAACCTTGCGATTGCCTATTCACGGAATCAAAGGCGCAGTCTGCGTTTTGGCGTAGATAAAAAACGCCGGGATTTCTTCCGTGCTTCATTGGAACGGCTTCATCTAAACCTGGAAAACCGCCTGTCAGCAAAAGTCGGCCTTTTATCAGGTGGTGAACGCCAAGCGTTGAGTTTATTGATGGCGACTTTTACGAAACCATCGATCCTTTTGCTGGATGAACATACAGCAGCACTTGACCCATCACGTGCCGAGTTGATTACAAAGCTGACAAAGGAGCTTGTCGAGGCAGACAACCTGACGACATTGATGGTCACACACAATATGCAGCAGGCACTTGACCTTGGAAACCGACTGATTATGATGGATAAGGGTCAGATCATTTTGGAAGTCAGCGAAGATCAAAAGCCTGGCTTGACCATTCCGGATTTAATGGCGGAATTCGAGCGTATACGCGGAGAGAAAATGAACTCGGACCGTGCATTGCTAGGGTAATAAAAAGAGCGTCCTAATTTTGACTGCACCCCAATTGTTAGATACATCTAACAATTGGGGGTGCAGTTTTTATTATGGCTTAATTTGCGAAAGAGCAGAAGTTTAAAGCAGTAATTGGCGAATAATGTGGGAAAAGAGAAAATGGAATAATTACCCGGGAAATAAATTTCGCCAAAATTTTCATTTCATCCTTTTAGAAGGAGCCTTTACGTAGCTGCCGAATGAATGGGAAAGGAGGAATAAATGATGACAGATACAGCGAGGAAGATTAAGTTGTTTCAGGCAGCTATGCGCCGCTGTTAAACCCCAAGGAACCGCCGATATCCTCCGGAAAAGCGCTGATAAAAAGCGGATAGACGACAAACCCCCGTGCAGCCGCAGCGCACGGGGGATACTTTTTATATTAGCAATCCAAAAAGCGTACTATCATTATTTACCTCTTTATATTCAAAGCCGTTCGCCTTCATCCGTTCAAGGAGCTCCGGATAATCCGAACGGTTAAGAACCTCGATGCCGACAATGGCAGGGCCGCTTTCCTTATTATTTTTCTTTGTATATTCAAAGTGTGTAATATCATCTGTAGGTCCCAGTACTTCAGTCAGGAACTGGCGAAGGGCCCCGGCGCGCTGCGGGAAATTGACAATGAAATAATGTAATAAGCCTTCATATAATAGGGACTTCTCCTTAATCTCCTGCATCCGGCCGATATCATTATTTCCGCCTGAAATGATGACCACAACAGATTTACCGCGGATTTGATCTGCGTAAAAATCAAGGGCTGCTACAGGTAAAGCACCCGCCGGCTCGGCCACAATCGCATGCTTGTTATATAAATCTAAAATAGTTGTACATACTTTTCCTTCGGGCACAGAGATTACATCATCCAAATAATATTGGCATATGTTATGTGTCTCCTTGCCAACGCATTGAACAGCGGCACCATCTACGAACTTATCAATACTGCCGATGGAGACAGGTCCTCCTTCAGCCAAAGCTGCCTTCATGCTCGCTGCACCCGCCGGCTCAACACCGACTACCTTTGTTTTAGGGGAGAGATTTTTTACATAGGCAGAAACCCCGGCCATTAAGCCGCCCCCGCCGATGCTGCCAAAAATAAAGTCAATAGGCTCTTCACTATCATTCATAATTTCGACAGCTACTGAACCTTGACCGGCTATCACATCCAAATCATCAAAAGGATGGATGAAAATCATATCATGCTCTTCACAAAACGCAGTAGCACTTGCTGCCGAATCATCGAATGTATCGCCGGCTAGAATAATCTCTACATATTCACGGCCAAACATGCGCACCTGTCCGATTTTCTGTTTCGGTGTAGTTTTCGGCATGAAGATTTTTGCCTGAATTTTCAAATGGGCGCATGCATAGGCGACTCCCTGGGCATGATTGCCGGCGCTTGCACATACAACACCCTTTTCCCGAGCCTCGTTTTCAATCTTCTTTATTTTATAATAAGCGCCGCGCAGCTTGAATGAACGCACATGCTGCAAATCTTCACGCTTGAGGTAAATCGTCGCGCCGTATTTCTCAGACAAATAATCATTTTTTTGAAGTGGCGTATGCATGACGACATCCTTTAAAAAATGATGGGCAATCAGCACATTTTCCACCGCTACGGTTTTAACTTGAGCAACTTCTTCCATCTATATGTAACCTCCATATTAAAAAACGTTGACTCATTTTATCATAAAATTCAGAAAAATATACAGGTGAATGGACTTTATCTTAAAAATTCAAAGAATGTTCATAATGAAAGCGCTGTATTTAATTTTTTAAAGAAAGGAGAGCTTGATCATGTCCTTACTTGTTTCTGCCCCGCTGAAAAAATTACCTCTATATAGATAGAATCCTTATATAAGAAAAACAGTTTCTTTCTACGGTGAAAATGGCAAATAGGGTAATTGGTATTACATAATGAAAGAGAGACGATGGAAACAATCAGCTGCTGGAAATGGTTTGCAAGGCAGTAGAATAATACGGGTCTCTCCAGCTTTTTGGGCAAGGTTAAAATGAAACGGAAAAGGGAATAGAAGATGCTGTATGAAGCTGCAACTACATACGAGGCAAGGGCTTCTCGTTCAAGTAAAATAGGGAGGGGAAAGAGAGAATCACTAATAATGATGTAAGTTTATAGGGCTTTTTGCATAAGCTTTACAGCTGTAACGACAATCGCTTGCTGAAGAGAGCCGGTAAATTATTTTTCTAAATGGTGCCCCGTATAACAGGGAATCGGGGAAGAACGTTATAATAGAATGCAAAAAAGAGTTAAATTACTTCATCAAGTAATGGGGTTTCTAGTAATTTATAAATTACTGGTTTTAGGAGCAAATATAGACTACTATATTAAATACGTTCTAAATAAGTAGCTTTAGCAAAATGTAAGGTGGGGAATTAATTTGGATGTTATTAATCAAATATTAGACACATATGCTATGTTTTTCGATTGGCATATGTGGGGTGAAGTACTGACAGACCCTGTATCTTGGGGGCTTATTTTTTCATTAGTGATCATTGAGGGGCTGCTGTCGGCTGATAATGCGCTTGTTCTGGCCATTCTCGTTAAACACTTACCTGAAAAACAACGTAAAAAAGCATTGCTTTACGGATTGATCGGTGCTTATATTTTCCGTTTTATATTTATCGGTATCGGTGTCTATCTTGTTAAGTTCTGGTTTATCAAGCTATTAGGCGGTGCCTACTTGGCATGGATTTGTATTTCCCACTTCATCAATAAGTCCGGAGATGAAGAGGAAGGAAAGGAATTCAACAAACAAAGCTGGCTTGTCCGCGTATTTGGCGTTTTCTGGGCAACAGTAGTTTCAGTTGAGCTCATGGATGTCGCCTTCTCGGTTGACTCCATTTTGGCGGCATTCGCTATTTCAGATAAGGTATGGGTACTGCTTATCGGCGGAATGATCGGGATTTTGATGATGCGTACCATCGCTGGTATTTTCGTTACATTGATCGATAAGATTCCAGAGCTGGAAACGACAGCTTTCATCCTGATCGGTATCATTGCGATCAAAATGCTGCTGAGTATCGTAGGAATCGAGATCTCTCATTACCTATTCTTTGCTATTTTAATCGCGGCATTTGCTATTACTATTATTATCCATTATGCAAATAAGGGAAAAGGACGTACATCATAAGGAAAAGGGACAGGCTTCTCGAAAGCTGTCCCTTTTTTTGTTAAGTAACTCATCATGAGCAAATTTCCTAAAACCCATTACATAAAAAAAGACAGCCCCATTTGTTAGTTTGAAAAATGTAGTGATCATTATTCCCAAACAAAAAACAGAAGCTTGCCGCATTTGATATACAACTTAACTATAAATAAATGACATGGTACTTATTTTTTTATAAGTTGTATGTCCAATTGGTGTATCAGGCTAAACAGCTAGTGAAAAATAGCCGGAAGAAAAAAGACAGGGTTGTTTTTTATTTCAAAAGCAAGCAGCCATACGGTTTCCGGGTTGCTGGGAGTTTACGTATACTGGTTTTTTGCTGCGCACTCATCCAATTAAACACCTATTTCCGGTTTAAAAACGTCCATTTATTGATCAAAATTGTTGCTTTTTCATCTATTTTAAGCCGGTTAAGCATTAACTTTTGAGTGTAAATCATCCTATGTTTTCCTATATTCGAAGCAAAAGGTGCAAAAAAACAGCAGAAAACAAAGCTGATTTTCTTCAGTTTTGTTGCAATAATTGCGAAAAAATCGAGCATTTGCCGCAAATAGAGGCAGAAGGTTTTCATTTTTACAACACGAAAAAGGTTTTGCATGAATTAAGTGTAACAATCGATGCCCGTAAATGAACAAATTGCTGATCCTGAAGATTGATGCGTTCAAACCTACTATATTTCCTAGCCTATTTCATACAGGGAAAGAAAGTTACACGTATGATGGCATTTGACCATACAGGATGCTTACTTTAAATAAGTCAAAAATGACCTGAAGTGAGGAAACGCATCGTTTCACCCAGGGGAGCAGGCAGCTTGTCGGTTGGTAACAAGCGCTTCAGCACATTTGTTCCTTATAGGGAAAAGTTGTAAAAAAATTCAGACGTCAGCAGAGTGTTTCATACTATTGACACGCGAAATAAAGTATAATTTAAATGTATTTGCTAAATAAAAGAGGTGAGGCTAGTGATTATATTTCAACCGCTCGATTATACTGACCCGTCAGCACAGCAATGGGAGAGTATCATTACGCAGCCGTTAGCATCGAGACCAAACTATACTACAAGTGATTCCACATTCCAATACACAAGGATTGCCCAGATTATGCTCGGTATTTTTGATGATGAGCATAATATGAAAGAATATTTATACCATCTGAAATCATTGCCGGTTGGCTGGTCCATGTTATTTGATTCGTTACCAAAGGCAATCGAGGCTGAAACACGGACGGAAATTGTCAATATTCTACAAATACATAAACAGTCGCCGTTATCTCTCAATCGAATGCTGGCTTTTTTCACGGCACGGCAATTACTGCCTTTGACAAATACGCCATATAGGCAGCATATGGTGCAGACATTTAAAAGCTGGCTGGAGCAGATGGACCAGAAATATCCTAAATTATCGCATCCTAATCTTCAGCGTATCTTTTTGGATTTAGTGAAATGGTCTAAGCACTATTTTCCGCTTTGGATGCAGGAAGCGCCATTTGAGGAGAAAATGCCTAAAGTTCTTTGGTATGGACCGATGAGAGAAAGCGAAGCGTATTTCGTTTATTTCCTTTATTTGTTTGGCTGCGATATTGTCATTTTCGAACCGACTGCGGAAAATCCGTTGGAGAAATACGGACTTTTCGGCATTCCGGCAATAAAGCTTGCATCGACAAGCCCGCTGTTTGAATTTCCTCATGAAAAGCCGCTTCAAGTACAGACCGTGACAGCCCGGACTTATGAAACAATGAAGCAAAACTTTTATGAGTCTTCCAAACTCAATTACCCATGGAAATACCTTGACCATGAGACGAGGGCGGTCATGCTGAATACAACGTATGATGAGATGTTTATTGTCACTGAGGCAAAAATGGAGCACCGGGAAGGTTTCGATGCAGATGAAGAGCATGTGTATCTTCCGGTTCTTTTCGGAAAAATAGACGGAGTGGCAGCAAACCGGCAGGAATATGCAGACCAGCTGAAACGCCTGAAGGAAAACCCGCTGTCTCAAATTGTCCATACATTCCCGATCATTGAACCGCAGCGGGCCAATATGCAGTATTATGTCCAGGATGCGAGTACGAACGGAGAATTGGACGCTGAGAAAATGATTCAAATGCGTAACTGGCCGTACAAAGAGCTGCCGGCAGCAAACCAGCGGAATATAGCGAAGACAATCATCCGTTTAATCGATTTGCAAATCATAGAGCGCCTGCCCCATGAGTCGGATGTTGACTACAAGGGGTATATTATGGGGCAGCTCTTCAAGCTGGAGGAGGAGACACTTCGTCTTTACCGTCAATTTGACTATAGTTACGAGAATCCGAAATATATCCTGTTTATTGAAGAAGATGCAAAGATGCAGCGGGGAGATGCTGTGTTATTAGTGTTCTTGGCGTTTTTAGGGTTTGATGTTTTTATTTTCTCGCCAAGCGGCAGCACAAATATTGAACTCTTTTTGACGGAATCTATTCTGATGACACACAGACTGGAAAAAATGGAGTTCCATCTCACATTAAAGGATGTTATACAAGAGAAAAAAGAGCCAAAAGAGGGGAAACGCCTTTCGCTGAAAAATATTTTTGACCGAATGAAACGCAGGGACTTTTAAAAGGTGGAGCATTTTTTGGAAATGCGATATAGGAAATGGTAGTATTTAATTGTTAGATAATTAGGACGAAAGGAAGTGTGCTCGATTGGTAGTAAATCTTCAAAAAGGCCAGCGTGTCGATTTAACGAAAGGGAACGCTGGATTAAGTAAAATCGTCGTCGGACTCGGATGGGATCCGGTTGAGCAGAAAAGCAGCGGCGGCTTTTTAAGTGGACTTTTCGGGGGTGGCGGCAGTTCAAAGCCCAATATCGACTGTGACGCGTCCGTTCTTATGCTGCAAAATGATAAACTTGCACGTCAGGAGGATGTTGTCTACTTCGGCAGAAAAACAAGTGCGTGCGGATCAGTGGTCCATTCAGGTGATAATTTAACAGGCGACGGCGATGGCGATGATGAAGTCATCACAGTGACTTTAAACGCTGTGCCGGCGCAGTTTAATAAATTGGTTTTTGTAGTGAATATTTATGATGCGCAAAGCCGTCAGCAGCATTTCGGTATGATTCGCAATGCGTATATCCGGGTAGTGGATCCAAGTACAAACAATGAGCTGATCCGCTATAATTTATCAGAGGATTACCAAAATCAAACAGCCCTTATTACAGGGGAAATTTACCGCCATAATAATGAATGGAAATTCGGCGCAATAGGCACCGCTACGCAGGATAAAAAGCTCGGTGAAGTTTGTGCCCGATTTACATAAAAAAAAGGAGGAAATATAAAATGGTAGTGTCATTAGCAAAAGGTCAAAAAGTGGATTTAACAAAATCAAATCCAGGGTTGCAAAAAGTAATGATTGGTTTAGGCTGGGATACAAATAAGTATGACGGCGGACATGATTTCGACCTTGATACTTCTGTTTTCCTGTTGGATGAAACAGGAAAAGTAAAAGACCCAAGTGACTTTGTTTTTTATAACAACACAACGGGCGGAAATGGTTCAGTTGTCCACTCCGGTGATAACTTGACAGGTGATGGCGATGGTGATGATGAGGTAGTATATGTCACATTGAATGAAGTGCCGGCTACTATCCAAAAAATCACATTCACTGTAACAATCCATGATGCGGAAAGCCGTAACCAAAACTTCGGCATGGTCTCGAATGCCTTTATCCGTATCGCCAATGATGCGAACGGCCAGGAGCTGATCCGCTATGATCTGGGAGAAGATTTCTCTATTGAAACAGCTCTAGTAGTAGGTGAGCTGTACCGCCACGGCGGAGAATGGAAGTTCGCGGCAATCGGTTCAGGCTACCAAGGCGGCCTTGCAGCGCTATGTAATGATTTCGGCTTACAGGTAGGATAAGAGGAGGGCTCGTATGGCAATTCAATTAAGCAAAGGGCAACGTATTGATCTGACAAAAAATGATCCATCTCTACAACGGATTATCATCGGCTTAGGCTGGGATGTAAAGAACTTCGACGGTGGCCAGGACTTTGACTTGGATGCATCTGTCTTCCTGCTTGGAGCAGATGGGAAATGCCGTAATGAACTGGATTTTATCTTCTATAATAATTTGCAAAGTGTAGAGGGCTCTGTCATTCATACAGGTGATAACCGCACAGGTGAGGGAGACGGGGACGATGAGCAGATTAAAGTCGATTTATCCAAAGTTCCGCAGTCTGTAGACCGTATCGCTATCACTGTAACAATCCATGATGCAGAAGCACGCCGCCAAAACTTCGGCCAAATTGCCAATGCATTTGTACGGTTGGTAAATGAAGATACAAATAATGAAGTGCTTCGTTTTGACTTAGGAGAAGATTTCTCCATCGAAACGGCGGTCGTGTTCTGTGAGTTATACCGACACAATCAGGATTGGAAATTTAACGCGGTCGGCTCTGGTTACCAAGGCGGGTTGGCTGCGTTGGTGCGAGCATACGGCTTATCAGTATAATAATTGCTTCATTCTGTTTTACTTTCATAAAGTACAAAAGGAGCCGTTCCATAAAGGGGGCGGCTTTTTTTTATCAAACGGAGGTTTTATATGCGTTTTTTTATGGGATTACCTCAAGAGGAACTGACATCTATTTTTTATAAGCAGCCTACGTATTTTTCAAAAAATACAGCTAAGGAGTACCTTGCTTACTGCTTAGGAGCTATTCTCTATATGCCCGCTACAAAGCCGCGGATTGCCCAGGATTTACTATCTAGAAAGTTTCCCAATTTAACATCGGTTGTCATCGATTTGGAAGATGCGGTGGGAGAGCTGCATGTAACAGCGGCGCTGCACAATTTA
>DEQA01000089.1 GCA_002359075.1 Planococcaceae bacterium UBA3378 | reverse complement strand
TTTGGCGATGGGGTAATGTTTGGACCGGAGCAGGCGCGTTTCTTTACGAAAACAAAAACAATCTCAGAGCGGTGGGTGACACCGGCTTCAACGAAATCTACATTTGCTTTTCCGAGTAACGAGTAACGAAAAAAAATGGGGGGATGGATATGCTTCAAACAAAGACGACATTTACAGTACAGTCACCGGGAACAGTTGTATATGGACGTGACGCTTTTGAGGAAGTAGGGGTGTATGCGAAAAAATTTGGCACGAAGGCATTAATCGTCAGTGATCCGATTATGGATAATTTAGGGTTTGTCGCAAAATGTACTGCTTTATTAAAAGAGCAGGATATCACATCCGTTTCCTATTTAGGCGTGACAACAGAGCCGGTTGATACGTATGTGGCAGAAGCTCTAAAGCTTGCCGATCAGGAAAGCTGTGATGTTATCATTTCATTAGGAGGAGGCAGCTGTATCGACACAGCAAAAGCTGTCGCGGTTGTTGCCACAAATGGCGGCTATATCAAGGATTACATGCATATGAAAAAGGTGGCAAGCAAGCGGCCAATTCCGCATATTGCCATTCCGACAACAGCAGGTACGGGTTCAGAGGCAACGAATGCAACCGTTATTACCGATACGACGAATGATGTGAAAATGATGATTAAGCAGCCTGCCTTTATGCCGGATGTGGCCATTGTCGATCCTGTTCTTACGCTGACTTCGCCGCCAGCGATTACGGCAGCAACCGGTATTGATGCTTTGAGCCATGCTGTAGAAGGATATTTATCCCGCTTGGCTCATCCGTATACAAATACACTTGCATTGTCCGCTATGAAACTGATTATAGAAAATATGCTGACGGTATTTGAAGACGGTGCTAATATCGAAGCGCGTGAAGCGATGTCCCTCGGTTCCCTTCAAGCAGGGCTTGCCTTTTCAAATGCTTCTGTCACGCTTGTCCACGGAATGTCGCGTCCAATCGGTGCTTTATTTCATGTACCACATGGTATTTCGAATGCTATGCTGCTGCCGGCTGTGCTTGAATATACAAAGGATGCATGCATCGCCCGGCTGGCAGATGTAGGGGCACTCTTTTATAAAGGAGGGCAGCACATGGCACAGGAGGAGTTGGCCGATTTTGCCATTCAATCTATTAAAGAGCTGTGTAAAAAGATGGGGATTGGCAACTTGCAGGAGTGGGGTATTGAGGAGCAGGCGTTTTACAGCGCGATACCGAAAATGGCGGATGATGCACTGGCGAGTGGAAGCCCGGGCAATAATCCAAAGGTGCCGGCGAAGGAAGAATTGATGGAGCTTTATAAAATTGTGTATCATTATGAATTTTAACTAGTTGCTTCCGAATCCTGCCACTGAGGTGGGATTCGGAAACGTCTACCAAAAGACCTTTGCGTATGGCTCTTGCAAGAAAGTTAACGGAAATTAGACTTGCGCCGTATAATAAAAAGGAATATAGCGATAAAAAGTATCTCGTAAAGGAAAACAAAACCAGGAGTCGCCAACTGCCACTCTGATCAACTTGTTCTCATACTAGCTTGTCATTCCCAACTTATGGTGAAGCCCTGTTTCCATGTAAATAGATGACTTTACTTATGGTACATAAAAAGACAGCAGCATCTCTTCATGAGGGCTGCTGTTTACGCTTCGTTTATTTATTGAGCAAGGCAAATACGTGCTCCACGTCCTTATCTCCGCGTCCTGAAATATTGACGATAATGCTGTCATCAAGAGAGAGAGTCGGTGCCAATGTAAGCGCATGTGCCACAGCGTGGGCGGATTCCAGGGCCGGAATAATCCCTTCAGTTTTTGAAAGAATTTGGAATGCTTCCAGTACTTCTTCATTTGTCACGGTTACATATTCAGCACGTCCGCTTGTCTTTAGGTAGCTGTGTTCCGGTCCGACACCCGGGTAGTCAAGCCCGGCTGCGATGGAGTATGTCGGCAGTGGGTTGCCTTCTTCATCCTGCAGGACGATACAGCGGAAGCCGTGCAGGTCTCCGGGGCGACCTTCCGTTAAGGTAGGGGCTTGATCCGGCTCAACGCCGATTAAGCGTACGTCCTGATCGTCAATATATTCAGCGAATGCTCCGATTGCATTGCTGCCACCGCCTACACAGGCAAGCACGGCAGTTGGCAGTTTTCCTTCTTTTTCTATATGCTGCGTTTTTGATTCTTTCGAGATGACGGATTGGAAGTGTTTGACCATTGACGGAAAAGGATGCGGACCAACTGCTGATCCTAATAGATAGAATGTATGCTCATAATTTTCCACAAGGTCTGCGAAGGCTTCATCTACTGCATCCTTCAGACGTCCTTGGCCTTTTTCCACTGCGACAACCTTTGCCCCTAGAAGCTCCATCCGGAAGACATTTAACGCCTGGCGTTTTGTATCCTCTGCCCCCATATAAATGGTGCAATCTATTCCAAACATCGCACAGACAGTTGCTGTAGCCACCCCATGTTGTCCGGCTCCTGTTTCAGCGATGACCCGCTTAGCACCCATACGTTTTGCTAAAAGAATTTGCCCTAATAC
>DEQA01000300.1:6277-27868 GCA_002359075.1 Planococcaceae bacterium UBA3378 | reverse complement strand
AGCGCAGCAAAAGGCGATACGCTTCCTGAAAATTTTGCAAAGCTTTCCGTAATAGGATCGGATGAAACCGGCACCGGGGATTACTTTGGACCTGTCACAGTGGCCGCTGTCTATGTGCCAGCGGATAAGGTGGAATTGGTAAAGGCGCTCGGTGTCAAAGATTCGAAACAATTGACCGACGAGTATATGAGAAAAATCGCTCCAGACTTAATGAAGGTTTGTATGCATAGCATTTTAACGCTTCGCAACGAAAAATATAATACCTTGCAGGCGAAAGGCTATTCACAGGGGAAGATCAAGGCAATGATGCATAACCAGGCATTACAACATGTGCTGGATAAAATCTCGCCTGAACGCCCCGACTATATTTTAATAGACCAATTTGCAGAACGCGGGGTTTACTACAATTACCTAAAAAACGAAAAGGCGATTGTACGGGAAAACGTCCTGTTTTCAACAAAAGCCGAAAATCTCCATGTAGCTGTAGCCACCGCCTCCATCCTGGCCAGATATGCTTTTTTAAAGGAAATGGACCGGTTGGCAGCCATCACCGGGTTTCCCTTACAAAAAGGAGCAGGCAGTAAGGTAGATGAAATGGCGGCCCGCATTTTAGCAAAGCATGGCGAAGCAGTATTGAAATCTATGACAAAGTGGCATTTTGCCAATACAGAAAAAGCAAAAGTTCTTCTCCGCAAGAAAAATACAAAGTAAAATACATGACAAATGATTCGTTTATTTGTCATCAGCAAGATGTTGAGAACTATTTTGCTTTCCGCTCTTTTATCTAAGTATTTTATGAAAAACGACTCACAGGCAATTCATGTTTTTTAGGCATAAAAAGTTTGAAAGCTTGCTAACTATGAGAACCCGTGAAACAAAATAAACCTTTTGTACTAAATGACTTTATAACAGCTGAATTATCTTTAAACTGCCGGCCTTCCGGCAGTTTTTTATTATTCCATTACCAGTATAGATATTTTATACCATTTCACCCAATTCACACTCCATATTCATCCAATCTGTTGTATTATGTAATAAGTTTTAATTTTCAATTTACAATAGAAAGGAAAAATAACTATTATGGAAAAATTAAAAAGTACAAAAGTCTCTTTGTTTATCAGCTTCATTATTATTATTTTCTCATGCGCTTTTATTACGCTGGAACTAAACAAATGGCTAAGTTTCTTCTTTAATGTCGTACTATTCTTTACATTGGCTTATACTTATTTCTCTTTACGCCAATTGAATAAACATGTGGATGAGACAGAAATGACGGAAATTCCACCTGTTGTTGAAACAGCGGTCACAGTTTCCGGCGAAGGAGACCTTACTCCTAATTTTGGCGGTTATATCCAAACGCTAGAAAGCATTAACGGTCTAGCCAAGGAAGTGGAAGGGGGCGCTGTCTTGCAATCGGATAACGTAACCAAAAGCATGACAGCGATGGAAAATATCTCTGTTGCCATCATACAAATCGCCACGAATGCCCAAACTGTATCCTTCACTTCGCAGGAAGCAAATGATACAGCGATCGAAGGGGCAAACTCAGTAGCGATTATTGAAAAGCAAATGGGTGCCATCAATGCTTCTGTCGATCAACTAAATACTGTGTTAAATGAACTGGCCATCTATTCAACAGATATTGGGAAAATCGTTCAATCTATTACGGATATTTCGAACCAGACGAATTTACTTGCTTTAAATGCAGCGATTGAAGCAGCACGGGCAGGAGAGCACGGAAAAGGATTTGCCATTGTAGCTGATGAAGTGCGTAAGCTGTCAGAAGAGGTAAAAACATCTTCCAATCAAATTGCCGGAATTGTCTCCTCCATTCAGCAAAATGTAGATAAATCCGTCCATTTCATCGAAGATGGGAAATTACAGGTTGTTACCGGCATGAGTGTTGCCGGCCAGGTGAATGAAACGTTCACTCAAATCCAGCAAAAGATCAATACAGTATCCCAGCAGATTACAGAAGTATCTGCTGCCGTGCAGGAACTGTCCGCCGGCTCCGAGGAAATCAAGCAAAATGTTGATTTCACTAAAGAAGTACAAGTAGCCGGAGTAGAAATGATTCAGGAGTTAAATATGCAACTGGACAATTATTTAGCCGAATTGAAATCAGCGCTAGAACAATGAAACAGCTAATTTATAAAAAGAAGGTATATATAATGGAGAAAAACAAGTATATAGAAGCAGCAAAACGATCCCCTTTTTATCAAAAACTTTTTGCGAACGGGCAGCAGCCTGCCTGGAATGATATTCCCTTTACTACAAAACAGCAGCTTCGTGCGGCAGATCCATACGAATTACTCGGCACCTCTCTACAAAATGTAGTGACATATCATGAAACGAGCGGAACAACAGGCAAGCCGTCATCCAGCTGGTTCAGCTACAATGATATTGATGTGGAGACAGATGTGTTGAACAACTCCGCTCTTGCCTTTACTGAGGACGATCTTATCCTCAATCGCTTTCCCTTTGCTATTGCACTGCCGGCTTTCCTCATGTACTGGGCAGCTCAAAAAGCGCGTGCAGGCTTTATCAGCGCAGACCAATGGAACGAAGTGGCCCCGATCCCCCGCGTTCTCGACATTATGGAAAAGACAAAGCCTACTGTGCTGGCACTTGGACCAACAGAATTAATGAATTTATATTATGTAGCAAAAAAATTAAACAAGCCATTGCCGAAAGAGCGATTACGTGCCATCGTCGTAGCGGGAGAGCTTGTAACACCGGCAAGAAAACGGTATATGGAGCAGTGCTGGGGCGTGCCTATCTATTTATTTTACGGCAGCACAGAAACCGGGGGTATTTTTGTTTCCTGTGAAAACGGCCATTTACACTTAACTCACCCTTCCATTAACGTAGAAGTAGTAGACGATAAAGGGCAGCCTGTAGGAGAAAATACAATTGGCAGCTGTGTAATCTCCACTGCACGTGAAGGTATGCCGCTGTTGCGTTATTTTAACGAGGATTATATAGAAATTAAACAAGCACAAGCCTGTTCATGCGGCTGTACATCCCCTATCCTCATACACTACGGCCGAAAAGACGATTTACTAAGTGTGAACGGACAGGAAAAAAGCTTATACGATATACATGAAATCGTATATTCGTTATCTTCCGTACCATACATATGGAAGCTTCAGGAAAGAGGAGAGGAGCTGTACTTCCTTGCTCAGTATGAGGAAGAGATAAATATTGCTGCCGTGCAGCAGGAGTTAAATATGGCTCTCGGTAAGGAAGTAACAGTAGAGCAGACAATTATCATGCCGATGGATTCACTTATTCCAAATAAGCCGGCCGGTAAGTTTTATTACATTGAAAAACTGGAAGGTGTTCATATATAAGAAGAAGGGCTGACCGATCAGGCAGCCCTCCCCTTCCACTATAAGCTAATGCGACTACAAAAGAGGCGGAACAAATTCATTTGGGATGCCTCTTTTTATTTATTTCTGGCTTCATGCACCTTTAGCTTTTTCCCTTTTACCGGTGTATCCTGCATCGCCTTTAGAACAAGCGCACCCTTGCCATTTAGAATTTCTACGAAGGTGGATGTATCGAGTATTGTAATGATGCCAATATCCTCCGCACTTATGCCTGAAATTTTAGCAATTGTCCCGACAAAATCAACTGCACGCAGTTTTTTCTTTTTGCCACCATTAAAATAAAGCTTCATGATTCCTTCATTTACAAGTTCCTTCTTCATCCGCTTCTTTTTGGGGGTACTGTCCATCTTCTGCTCAAATAGCATTTCCGCTTTAAGAACCTGCTCTCCGTCCGGACGGTTACACTTTGGAATGGAAAATCCAATGTACTCTTCAATTTCTTTTAAAAACTTTTCTTCGTATGGGGTAACGAATGTGATAGCTTTACCGCTCAGCCCTGCACGTCCTGTACGGCCTGTCCGGTGCACATATGCTTCCTTTTCAAGCGGCAGGTCATAGTTGATCACATGGGTAATATGATCAATATCAATTCCACGTGCCGCAACATCCGTAGCAACTAAATAACGAAATGCCCCTTTCTTAAAATCCTCCATTACAAGAAGACGTGTTGTTTGGTCCATGCCGCCGTGCAGCTTATCCACACTATAGTCCAAATCATACAACTCATCATGCACGTCATCGACCCGTTCCTTTGTGCGGCAGAAAATGATGCAGCTATCCGGATTCTCCACAATCGTCACGTCTTGAAGCAACTGAAGTTTTTCTTCCTCCTGTATTTCCAGCACTTGATGTTCAATTGTGCTAGTTACTACTTCCCTTTGTACTTCAATATCTACGGGAGCGATCAAATGCCGTGCTGCCAGTTCCTTTACTGCTTCAGGCAATGTCGCTGAAAACAGCATCGTTACCCGATTTTTCGGCATATGGCCAAGAATCGTTTCTACTTGCTCGATAAACCCCATATTCAGCATTTCATCTGCTTCATCAATCACGACATAACGTATTTTTTCAAGCTTTAACGTTCCCTTTTCGATATGGTCCAGTACACGGCCCGGTGTTCCTACAGCGATATGTGTTTTTTGTCTCAGCTCTGTCTGCTGATAATGAAATGGCTGCTTTCCGTAGAGCGGCACAGCTTTAATGCGTTTGTAGCGGCCAATGCTTGTAAATTCCTCTGCTACTTGAACGGCCAGCTCACGGGTCGGTGTCAAAATGAGCGCCTGTGGTTTGTTTTCCAGCCACTCTACCTGTTCACAAATCGGTATAGCAAAAGCTGCCGTCTTTCCGCTTCCTGTCTGAGATTTTACAAGTAAATCCAGATTGGCCAGAGCAGCCGGCAGTACTTTTTGCTGCACCTCTGTCGGATCTGTATATCCTAATTTGGTAAGAGCCCTTTCAATCGGCTCGCTTAGCTGAAACTGTGTAAATTTTTGCATCGTCATCCTCCTATATCAGAGCTATTATACACGAAAGCCAGCCCGCAAACGGTTTCATTATGGCGATTTTGTTAAATATCGAAATTCCCTCATAGTGTATGTGTGAATAAACATATCTTTACGGAAATGGAGGGTGTGTATGGAATCTAAATTTGCTAAAGTAACCAGCCTGAAAAAGGGGATCCCCCGGCTATTGCAAATTATATTGAACTTCAGCTTGATTGTCCTTGGTATAGTGTTGAGCATTATGATAATGATTGAGCTTGTAGAGTTTATCCAGATGGTCTTTTCTTCGGAAAAACGGGACTACAAGTACTTCCTGGCAAATATTCTTGTGTTTTTCCTGTATTTCGAATTCATTACGATGATTGTGAAATATTTTCAAGAAGACTATCACTTCCCCCTTCGTTATTTTTTATATATCGGCATTACCGCTATGGTCAGGCTGATTATTGTAGAGCATGAGCATGCAATGGACACACTCCTTTTTTCTCTTGTCATTTTAGTATTGATCATTAGCTACTATATAATAAATATCACGCCCCGGGAGAGACCTCTCACAAAAAAATAAACTCTCAAGATGTAAAGAAAGGGCCATGTCGTTTAGGCAGCCTTTATTGAAAAGGAGTCATCCTTCTTATTTCCTTTTCATTTCATACGAATGACTATTCATCACACAGACATATCCTTTTTCTTCCATATAATTAGCCAGTCTGCAATAACCATCCTTCTCTTTTGGAATAGCATATATATAATATAAGAAAGTGAGGATGGATATATTGCTCAATAAAGTAAACCCGGCAAACCCCGAGTCGATCCCTAAGTTTGTGACGCCACTTTCAAAACCTGTGACCGCCAAACCGCGCGTTCACAAAGATCTGCCTAAACAATCCTATTACGAGCTCTCAATTACAGAAGGAAAGCATCGTTTCCATAAGGATTTTCCCCTTTCTACTATTTGGGGATATAACGGTCTGCTCCCCGGTCCTACAATTGAGGCCCGTAAGGATAAACCCGTATTTGTTAAATATGTAAACAGATTGCCGGCTAAGCATTTTCTTCCTATCGATAGAACATTGCATGGTGCCGCTGATTCTCCAGAAGTTAGAACAGTCGTTCATTTGCACGGAGCACATGTGGACTGGAAGAGTGACGGTCATCCAGAAGCATGGTATACACAGGATTATGAAATAACAGGACCGAAATTCACGAGAGAAATCCACGAATATACAAACCATCAGCCTGGTACAACGTTATGGTATCACGATCATACAATGGGTATTACACGACTAAATGTATATGCCGGATTGGCAGGATTTTATTTGCTTCGAGATACACTGGAAGATAGGTTGAATTTACCGAAAGAAAAATATGAAATACCATTAATGATACAGGACAAAACGTTCAATGAAGACGGCTCTCTCTTTTACCCGGAGCAAACTGATCCTCCTGCTCCCGTTCATCCTTCTATTACACTGGGCATGGTCGGGAATACGATAGTCGTTAACGGGAAAGTATGGCCCTATTTACAAGTGGAGCCGCGAAAATACCGCTTCCGTATGCTGAACGCCTCTAACAGAAGAGGCTATGTGATCAGCCTTTCCAATGAGCAGTCAATGATCCAAATCGGAACAGATGGGGGCTTCCTGAGTGCACCAACCGACATTTCATCGATTGAGCTGCTGCCTGCTGAAAGAGCCGATCTCATTATTGATTTTTCCAATTATAAAGGCGAAGAAATTATTTTAATGAATCAAGACGAGGAATTTGCAGATGAACATACAAATGTCATCATGAAATTCAAGGTGAATTTACCGTTAAAAGGAACAGATAAAAGTGAAATTCCATCAGCACTAGCTCCGTCTATGGATTTACACACAGAACATGCCCACACAATACGGAATCTTCCATTAACGGCTACAACGGATGAATATGGCAGGCTTATGCTGCTGTTGAATAATCATATGTACCACGACCCTGCTACCGAAAAGCCTTCACTGGATAGTATCGAGATTTGGAATTTAATCAATACAGCACCTGTTTCCCATCCAATTCATATTCATTTAATCCAGTTTAAAATTCTTGAACGGCAATCCTTTGATGTTGATTTATTCAACAGCGAAGGAATTATCCAGTTTACAGGTGATCCGGAGCCTCCCAAAGACTACGAACAGGGCTGGAAAGATACAGTCAAGGTAGAGCCAGGCTCCGTCACAAAGCTAATTATGCACTGGAAAGGGTATACCGGACACTATATTTGGCATTGCCATTTCTTGGAGCATGAAGATCATGATATGATGCGTCCTATTACTGTTATCCCTGATGCCCATCCGGTCCAGCCTCCCCATGCAGAAGAAAATTAAGACAGCTAATACTTTTTAAAATTACACGATTAAAAAAGGGGGCTAGAAAGCAAAAACTTTCTGAGCACCCCTTTCCTCATTTCATCATGAAATATTACTCCTCCGGTAAACGTATCATCAAGCCGCCACCACAGGAGCAAAGCGTCCGCTTTACTATGTCTTTTCAGACGGACCTTCGCTATTTAACAATTTTGCTAATTTCTTTGAAAGCATCCCCCTTTGCAACAACCTGCATTTCAAATAATGCCATTTCAACGCTTGTAATATGAGCGCCGAGCTGCATCATCTTCTTCATCCCCACTTCATGGTTTTCATTTGTACGGGAAGAAACACAATCTGCCAATACTTCTACTTCATAGCCGTTCGCCAATAGATGCGCGGCTGTTTGGTATACACAAATATGTGTTTCAATTCCAGCAAGCAACACCTTCTTACGACCGGTTGCTTTTAATTTTTGGACGAATGCCTCTGTATCATAGGCGCTGAACGTAATTTTTTCAATCGGTTCCCCGCCAACTTCATCCGCAATTGCCTGTACAGTCGGTCCCAGGCCTTTTGGATACTGCTCCAACCATAAAATCGGCAGATTCAGCACTTTGGCTCCTTTTACTACCTGAAGAATATGATTGATCACTGATTCACTTCTATCTACAATCTGTGCGAGCTTCCCTTGAATATCAATTAATACTAAAACGGTTTCGTCTTTTGTCAACATTTTGATTCCCCCTTTGTCTTTCTATTATAAAATATAAGACTCTTTTCTTTCATCTATTTTCCCTTTGCGCATAGAGATTGTCCCAGGGGCAGGAAACAAATTACGTAGCAGATAGATATTTTCTATTCGTAAAAAAGGGACCACCCTAGTTAGGCAGTCCTTGTTATTGAAGTGCTTCCAGTAATATTTCATATTCCTTTGATGTCCATGCTTCCATTGTCAGTACACCATCATAGTAAACCGTTTTGATCAGGAAAGGAACACCGCTTGTATTTTGGAATCTGAAATCGAGGGACCCGTACGAAACAGTCGCATCCCTTCCCTTCGGTACATATCCTACATCCAATGAATGATGATGTCTTTCCACCATTGTTACAGGTAATTGATCGACTGCATTAAACAGCGTAGAGGATGTCTGACAGATTCCCCCGCCTATTCCCATCACTAATTCCCCATTGATGATTTCCCTTGCCGGCTGGTATCCTCTTTCCTCTGACCGCCGTCCAACTACCGTATTAAAGGAAAAGTAGTCTCCATTTCCTACAATGACATTATTTAATGATTTCGCCGACAGCTCAATATTTTTATTTCTTCCCTTTTCATTGGCATTAAAATACGTTGTAAATGTAGCAATCTTCACCTCATTAAACGAAGGAGCTTCCTGCTCTTCATAGCCACTTTTCGTTTCATATATCGGTAAAAGAATATCACCACCGGTCTCAGAGGCAGCAATCAATTTTTCTACAAGTTCGTCTTCTTTTAAAATAATCATGGGACTGCCCTTTATTATTTGGCCGTTTTCACCGATCCGGTCAAGCATCATTTTCTGATCATAGCCCGGTGCCGATTCCGTCCCCCTGGCCAATTCCTTTGCCAGCTCTTCAATTTCTTCAACATAGGCATTAATATCCATTTCATACCCCCATTCCATAGGCGCGAATGTACGTACTACGTTGGAGGTAACCGGATCAATCAGCCGGATGGTTGGCTCTTTTTCCTGCGCTTCTCCGTTAGTGCCTGCTGGTGGTTTTTCATAGGATACTTCCTGCTGCAATTTTTCTAATTGCTGATTGAGTTCTGTAACTTTTTCTTCGAGATCCCTTTCCTTCTCCGATTTCCCTTGGCAACCTGCTAGCCCTGCAACTACAAACAATAAAATAATGATCCATTTCTTCATGTCATTTTACCTCTACCTTTAAGGATTTTCTAAAATGGGCAATTAATACATCGTATTCATAAAATCATGGAAATGTTTCTATTTATGAAGACGGACCAGCTACCTCCATGTGGAAGAAGCATTTTTATTCTTTTGTGTATGCGTCCATTTTTTAAGCGTTGAACCGGATTCGAAACAATTGTATAGTGGACAAGTAAGGAGGATTCAAATATGTTACGTCTCAGTTGGATGATTAGTGTGGGAATATCGCTTTTCGGCGTGCTGTTAATTGAGCATTTTTTTACGATTTCCGCTGGAGAAGAGGGAATGGCAAACGGAAATTTAGGTGCAGTAGGACTGGCGCTTACCCTGCCTTTTATATTATTGAGCTTATTTACTACCTTCCGCTATTTCACAGAGGTTTCCAGAAATTCAAAGGATATAATTTTACGTAATTGCTTGTTACTTGGCGGCTTTGCCCTTGCAGCAGCGCTTTTCTACTATGCAAACGAATATCAAAAAGATATCTATGCCTCTCTTGGTGGATCGCCGGCGCAAAAAGGCTCTGTCATTTACGGCTATCCTCTGTTAAATGAATATACAAACAAAATATTTATCAATTTCTATACTTTTTCTTTTATACATACAATAAGCGCCTTAGCCGGCGGTGTTTTTGGCATATTCAAGCCTTCTAACAAAACAGAAGCTGATGAAAATGAAATGGACGGGTTATAAACCCGTCCATTCTTTATGCTGATTTTAAAGTCTTTGAACTAAGCCTTGTGCGCAGAACGCTAATAAATACAATGGCAGCCAGGACGATCAGCAAAACTCCGGTAAAGGTAAAGCTGCCGATAAGAGAAAACGGCATAACGCCTAAACCTGATGAACCGGCTACTACACCTAAGGAGAAAAAGGCATAAAAGTACCCATAAGCTTTGCCGCGTATACCAGCTGTCGTTGAGCGGACCAGCAGTGTATTAATTGCCGGGAAAAGGAAGGCAAAACCAACACCATATAAAGCAAGGACACCGTAAAGTGCGGCAGCGCTCATCATCTGTCCGATGAGCAGCTGGCTGGCTCCCATAAAGGCCAGTCCCGCAACAAGGTTGTAAATAGGCGGAATTTTATCGAATAAGCGGTTGGTCGGCAGTACGAAAATCAGGACTGCAACGATACCGAACATACTCATAAGCGTACCGCTCAAGCGGGAGCTATGGCCCAGACTTTCTACATGAAGCGGCAGCAAATAAGCAAGCGCTCCCTGTGAAAACATTAAGAAAAAGGCACCTGCGTATGCCTGTACAATGCCTTTATTGAAATGAAAGGCTTCTCTTTCCTTCACTTCCTTTTGCTGATGGGCAGCAGACATTTTTAAAAATAGCACCGTTACAACTGCAAGAACTATACCGGCAGCCGCCACCGTAGAAAAAACAAAAGGAGCTGAAGTTTTGCTTGCCATAATCCCGCTGTATGCCGGACCGACAATCGCAGCTATGCCGACAAAGGATCCTGTAACCGCGCTTTGGCTTCCCTGCTTTTCTTCCTTCGTCGTGTTAGCGAGAAGTGTAAATGCTGCCGGTACAATGAGACCGCCTAAAAAGCCATGGATAAAGCGTACGATAATCAACGTCGTTGGGTTGTCCACTACATTGTAAAGCAACAGCGATATGCTTGTAGCAATCAAGCCAAGCACAAGCAGGCGAAACGCTCCATACCGATCCGTAAAAATACCAGACAATACATTACCAAACGTATTCGTCAACGAATAGATGCCGACAACAAATCCGGCAATCATCGCACTCGCGCCAACAGAAGTGGCAAACGTACTCATAATAGGCAACTGAGTAAATAAATCAATGAACGTAAAGAAGACGATCATATAAACAATCCATGATTTGCGGAATGGTTTTACAGTATACGACATCTTCCGCGTTTTCAGGAAGTAATCAAATATAAAGTTGCCTGTCGGAATGAAGGCGACAAGCACTGCTAAAATCGACAGCCCTGCGTTCCACTGTACTCTCAGCTGAACATATAAAATAGAAAGCAGATAAGCGATAAAAATCCCCCCATGCAAGGCACCGACAATCGATACCGCCATCGGGTAATCTGCCATATATTTAAGGGGCATCGCAATACAAAGCAGTACAAGCAGTGATATACCATCTATAATGCCCGTTGCACGCAAAATGGAAATTGGATGGAATGACATAGTCCCTCCTCCTTTATAATTCTTTTCAATGTCTCCTATTCTATAGTAATTAAATTATGAAAGTCTATCAATTCAAAAAGAAAAAGCGACAAATTTGTCGCTTTTATTACAATGTTATCTTTTTAGTAGTTTTACAGTCGTCTGGATGGACGGGCTTTCACAAATTGCCGAAATAACAGCAATCCCATCAATCCCCGTTTGCAACACGGCGGAAGCCCGTTCTTCTGTTATGCCCCCGATTGCTACAGCCGGTAAATCCGGAAACTTTGCAGCAACCTGCTCTAACAATGCGGTGCCTACAGGAGACTTGGCATCAGCCTTAGACTTTGTAGGAAAGACAGGGCCTACCCCTACATAATCCGCTCCATTCTTAACAGCTTCTGTTACTTCCTCAAGCGAATGAGCCGAAATGCCGAGAATTCCGTTTCCAATTTTCTCTCTCACCTTACGCGCTTTTTCATCATCTTGTCCAATATGCACACCGTCTGCCTGCAAAGCAACGGCCAGCTCTACATCATCATTCACAATAAACGGCACATTATATGTTTTACATAACGTCTGGCAATTACGGGCAAATTGTTCATATTCTGCTCCTGTTAATGCACCATCTCCCTTTTCCCGAAACTGAAAGATCGTCACGCCCGCCTGCAATGCTCCCTCCAGCACGTCAAGCACCTTTCCAGCCTTTACGTTTTTCGTCCCCATAATAAAATATACACCTAACTGTTCACGCTTCACCTACCATCACCTCTACTTCATCTTTATAATATTTATAAGCAAAATGATTTGTCGGTCCATGTCCGTTTCCTATATTTAACGGGTGACTGATGGCCAGCTGCACAAATTTTTTCGCTTCGATGATCGCTTCTTTCAGCTCGAACCCTTTCCCTAAAAAGGCAGTAATGGCTGCCGAAAATGTACAGCCCGTTCCATGCGTTTGCTTTGTCTGAATGCGCCGGCTTTCCATCACAAATGAAGTCCCATCCGCAAAGAAAACGGTATCACTAGCTTTGTCTCCCTCTAAATGGCCGCCCTTCATTACCACACAATTCACGCCGGATACCAACAATATATGTGCTGCCTTTTTGACATCTGCTGCTGTCGTAATTTCTACGCCGCTTAACTCAGCGGCCTCTGGTATATTCGGTGTAATAACTGTTGCAATCGGAAGAAGATGTTTTTTCAAAGCATCCACAGCGCTTTTTTGCAGCAGTGCTGCTCCTCCCTTGGCAATCATGACAGGATCAATGACGAGCAGCATGTCTTTTTCAGCAAGAATTTGTGCCACTTCCTTAATAATTTCGGCGGAAAATAACATACCTGTCTTAAGAGCACGCACCGGCAGATCCTCAAATACGGTAAGCATTTGCTGTTTTACAAAGTCTTTCTCTACAGGAAATATTCCTTCAACACCCGATGTATTTTGTGCTGTTAGTGCCGTAATGGCTGTTGTGCCGAAAACACCCAGCTCCTGAAACGTTTTTAAATCTGCCTGAATCCCCGCCCCTCCTCCTGAATCCGAGCCTGCTACCGTCATAACAATGTCCATTCTTTTTCCCCCTTTGAGAGTCGTTCGAGCGCATTTAACAGCCCCATCTGGAAGCTGCCGATATACTGCTGTTCCCCTGCTAGTTCAGCTGCTCTCTTATAGCTTGCCGAAATAGCCTGCAATGTTTCTAACTTTCTATTATCTGCTGCCAGACCTGCCGCACAAATAGCGCTCAACAGGCAGCCTGTAGCTGTAACTTGGGTAATCCGTTCATTTCCACCCTGTACTTGGAAAGTTTCCTTTCCATTTGTCACGATATCTGTACTTCCCGTCACAAATACGAGGGTATTGTAAGTATTGGCTACAAGCTTTGCCGTTTCCATAATATCGATCTGCCCTTCCCCGCTATCAACGCCTCTCGATTCCCACGGCACCCCGGCGATGACAGCCAGTTCACCTACATTACAGCGGATGCAGTCAATCTGAATCTGGCCGAGGATTTCTTTTACGGTTTGCTGACGGTAAAGAGAGGCACCGACAGCAACCGGGTCGAGTACAACCGGTATCCCTTTCTCATTTGCCGCTTGTCCTGCAATGAGCATTGTTTTGGCTGTTGTTCCATGTAACGTACCGATGTTTAGCAGTAGGGCATCTGCAATTTGCACCATTTCCTCTGCCTCGATTGCCTCGTCAGCCATAATAGGTGATGCACCGATCGCCAGTAGACCGTTTGCCGTAAAGTTGGCCGCTACTGTATTTGTAATACAATGGACAAGCGGCTTTTTTTTATAAATGTTCAATAAGCTCATATTTTTTCAACTCTCCTTCCCAATCCTGCATTGCCCAAGCCATCTCCCAAAACTGCCATTCGTAATAACAGCTTCGTATAAAATGCTCTTTTAAAATGTTGGTTTTATGAAGGTTTTCGGATGCATAGCGGTCCATCATTTCGATCTGCTCCTCGATCGACTGTTTAAATGAACTATCGCTGTACATGCTGATCCAGTCCTCGTATACTTTTATGCCCGGTTGCGCCTCACGATAATACGCTCCTATCTCCTGATACAGCCAAGGGCACGGCAGCATGGCGGCAAAGCTCTCTGCAGCATCACCATTGTATACTGCCTGATACATATGGCTGACATAATTGTAGGCAGCAGGTGCAGGCGTAAATTGTTCTATCTGTTCTTCTGTAACCCCTAGCTCCTGAAACACGGTGGAATGCAGCATTAGCTCCGATTGCTGAACAAACTGGGCCTTTTCCAAAAAGTATTTCATATCTGCTTCTTTTTCCGCTTTCACCGCAGTTAACGCTAAAACCTTTGAGTAATGCTTCAAATAGTAGGCATCCTGCAGCATGTAATAAGTGAACTTTTCAATCGGCAATGTACCATCTACCAATCCTGTTACAAACGGATGCCTGAAACTTTCTGTAAAATAGCGGTTTGTTTCTTTTCGGATGTTTTGGCAAAAAGACATCTTCCCATCTCCTTTATGCTAATTTTGGTATGACAAGCTTTGGAGTCGTAGTGAGCAGCAAAGACATGCAAATAACCGTTACTATGATTGTAGGAATCATAGAGGTTGCATTATAAACGATGGAATAGACCCATACATTTTGTCCGTTTGCAAACATCGAGAAAAATACGATCCCTGATATTACGTGTACAAAGAATTTGAAAAATCCCGCCACACAAATGGCTGCTGTCAAAGCCAATACAAGCCTGCCTTTATGTGTAAAGCGCAAAGCGTGATGGATAGGCTTGTTCAAAAGGGCTGCAAGGCCAACTACCACATTAGCGAGACAATGATCCAGCAATACTTGCGCCCAGTGGTAGACAGGTACGCCTGTGGCAACATCGACAAGGCCGATCAGCAGCCCGGTTAGCATCCCGGCCATCATTCCCCACCTGATGGTCATTAAAAGCATCGGGATCATCTGTAAGGAAATGCCGCCTCCTTGCGGCATAAAGTTAATCGACAGCATATCAAAGACAACACCGATACTAGCAAACAATGCTATTTCAATCTGCATCCTCCATTTCCTTTTCTCCATACTTTCTCTCCTTTCTCGCATGTTGTGACGAGAGAGGGAATAGAACGAAAAAAACGACATCAGGACAGAGCCTGACATCGTTTTGAAGTCGGTTTCTATCCACATCCCTACGCAAGTACTAACTTACAGGTTCAAAGAGTCAGTGCAGCATCAGTGCACAATCTCAGCCGACTCGCTCGGCCCCTCCTGTGGGTACTATTAAACTGTAATGGCTTTATCATAGCGGAAACAAAAAATCTCTGCAATACTACTTTGAAAATTTAGTTATTTTATCCCGTACGGGCAAGCCATGTAGCAATGCGCGCTAATAGCTCTGCCCTTAAGGTAATCATTTCATCAAACTCATAAAAAAATAAAATTTTTCTTTCTGCTATCGTAGTACCTCCAGGCTTTGGATATAGGACAAAATACATAAATGATTCTGCAAAATCTTCCTGCTCATGCGTTGTGGCATATTCACTTAAAAAATACTCCCCTGTTTCCTCAAAGTCGAGAAGCCAAAACCGCCCGTAAAACTGGTATAAATAAGAATCCTCATAAAAGCAGCCGCCTTCTTCTGTATAATTCGTCCGGCAATACTTTTCATATAAGCTATAATCTACTTCTTCAGGTGACAGGGATAGAAGGTGTGCCAATTCATGCAGACTATTTTGAATGGTTTCTGACGGAATAAAAGGGTCACTGTTTAAACCAAGCGTCGCGCTTGTTCCCCCTGTTACCTTAACATAGGCATTTGTTTCATTGCCTTCAAAAATCTCTATCATATCAATCATCGTCGTTCTATCATCAGGCGTCATCCAATCAAAGCTTTGCCACTGCCATAAATAGTCCTCCTCAACATCTTCAGGCACTCTATTATCCTCAATTTCATACATATAGATAATTTCTTCAGGAATCAGCTCACCGTCAGCTACCGTATAATCATCTAAAGGACCATACTCATTTTCCAGCTCTTTAACGACCCTGTCCCCCCATGCAGCACACTCTTCCGGGGAATCGCATGTCACTTCAAGCATACAGATCTGCTCTTCTTCATTGTATAGTTCTCCTTCAAAACAAACACCGGACTCTACAACGGAGTCGTCTGCCAGCAGAGACTCATCACTAAGTAAAAAGAGTGCCACGGCCAGCAGCGTAAATGCCGCTGTCAATAAAAAGATCAAACAACCGCCTATCAGCCATAAGGCCATCTTTATGTCTACACCTCTTTGTCTTATTTCCTCTTATTATATACAATACTTACCAGAAAGAACGAAAGCACCCTTACCTAATTTCAAGAACAGGACTTTAGGTGGTGAAGACAGTCGCTTTGAATATTCATGATTCCCCTTGGAAGCTCTGAAAAGAAAAAAGCAATCCGGAAAGTTTCAATCTTCCGGACAGCTTTTCCTTATTGGCAAACTTACTGCTGTTTTTGCCGTATTCGTTTCTTAATACTTCGGCTGATTGTGCGGTAGGCTAATTGGCCAACAAGCAAGCAGGATAGCCCAATCCCGGATAATGCTACTACAAAGGCGATCCAATCAAATATGGAATAATCGGCTGCCTTTGACCAGTCAATGTCCCCTCCCCAATCTTCAATGACAAGGTTCATCCCGTAGATGCCCGAAATGACGGTAAAGATCGTAAGAATAAATAAAAGATCATTGAGTCGCTCATCAGCCTGATCTTCTAAAATCCGATACAAATCATTGAGCGTTTCTTTAATTTCCTCATACTGGGAAGTAATGCGGAATTGTTTCCGGAGCATCGTTGAAATTTCCCTTCCCTCCGAACGGACAGCGACCTCATCAAAGTAATATCGAGAGGAAAATTTCATAATTTCCTTAATTAATTCATCCACGATTACCTTATCACGTTCCCATTCAATTTCGCTGTGTTCAAAGGATAGCTTCAGCAAAATGATTTTATAAAAGTAATAAATAATAACGGTATAATAATGGGTGCTGTAAAAGGTTTCGAGAGAGTGCAGGAGCTTTGCCTGTTTCGCATTAGTGATGTGCATATGCGCCTGATTGGAGGTAACAGTGTAGGCATTGGGTGCCCAACGATCAAGCATGTGCTCTTGTATATATCGCCGGATATATTCAATATTCGTGGTGGAAATGAACGGTCTGCCATCCTGCCCATAACCATCCATTTGTCCGAGCCGGTACAGGAGTGTTTCATCTACCTCCCCGCCATTTGTTAAAAGACTGCCGGTTGTGTACATACGTTCATCTTCTATGAAAGGAACTCTTCCGCCGTATTGCACAACGTCTTTATATTCCACTAAATACTGTTCAAAGAACGGCAGCAGCTGCTTCTTTATCAGCGTATAAAATGTATCATAATGCTCCCCGTTTACAGTAAGAAAAGCGCCCCTTTCCTCCTCCAATTGAGGTTCAAGTACACGAAAAAAGTGAGCGAAATTGATTGCCTCGCTGACTTCGCACTTTTCCTTTAATCCTACCCGTGTCGCAATCATGCCGATATTTGCTGGACACAGCCATACATCCATACTGTAAATGTCAAAAGCAGTTGCTACGGTAGGAGTATGTAATTCGCCCGTTAGGTGTATTTCTTTAGAATACCGGAAAAACCCGTCGGTATTTTCACGTTTTGGAAAAAGCTTGTCTTCTATAAATGGATAGAAGAACTGCCCCAGCTCTTTATGTGAAATTTCAATGTTTCCAGGGTAATATCGATCCTGAAGCTTTTTATTTTCGATATCAAACAGTGTAAAACCTGTTTTTTCAACCTCCTCAATCAGTTCTTTTCTCTTCAGCTGTCGAAAATTGAAAGGGAAAATAAATGTAAAATACGCATTATTAATCTCTAATTCAGGCAGTTCGATCTCACTCGCCCCCTTTAATAATAGTGAGGTATCAATGGCTTAAGCCATTTTTTTTGTCTATTAAACTATTTGTAACAATTCCTATAAATATAATTGCACTTTTTCGCAAAATCTAAACAAAGGGCGTGTCCCGGCAATCTTTTTAAAGCATCTCCTTCACAGCAATCAACATCGAAGCAATGTTTCAAAGTAGGGATATTATAGAGAAAGGCTGTGTTAAAAATCAATATGACTTTTAACACAGCCTTATATTTTTTCATTTCAACAGCCTGTTTTAGCGGATTTCTGCGCCTGCTGCTTCTAGTGCTTTTAATACTTTATTATGTGCTGCTGTCACTTCTTCATCTGTTAACGTTCGTTCCGGATCGAAATACGTTAATGAGAAGGCAACAGATTTTTTGCCAGGAGCCATTTTTTCTCCTTCATAGACGTCAAATACCTTTACATCTTTCAGAAGCTTCGTACCTGCATTTTTAATGATTTCTACAATTTCACCAGCAGTTGTTGTGCGGTCAAGCTCCAGGGCAATATCGCGTGTCATCGCCGGGAAACGTGGCACTGGCGTGTACACAAGCTCTTCAGTGGAAGCATTTAAAATAGAACGCAGGTTTAATTCTGCTACATATGTTTCTTTTACACCTGCTTGCTTTTGCTCAGCCGGATGCAGCTGGCCGATTAAGCCGACCACTTCCCCGTCCAACATTACATGCGCTGTACGACCAGGGTGCAAGCCGTCCACAGAAGTTTTGACATAAGAAACACGCTCTGTTAAACCAAGCTTTGCAAAAACAGCTTCCACGATGCCTTTTGCAACGAAGAAATCAACCTGTTTCTTTTCTCCCTGCCATGCATTGTCAGTCCATTTCCCTGTCAGTACGAATGCCAGGTGCTCCTCCTCAAACGGCAGCCCCTCTGCTGTTTGGCCAAGGAATACAGAGCCGATTTCGTATAGGGCAACGGAGTCGATTCGGCGCGCTACATTATAGGCAGCTGCCTCTACTAAATGCGGGATCAGACTTTGACGCAGCGTAGAGCGCTCCTCCGACATCGGCATAAGAAGCTTTGTTGTTTCTTCTGCTTTCAGCGCATATTTTTGAGATGCTGCAGCAGATGTTAGTGAGTAAGTAACTGCTTGGAAAAGACCGGCACCTTCCATCACGTTACGCACAACGCGGCGTTTTTCCTGATAAGCTGTCAAGCCGCCTACTTGCTCTCCTGATTCAGGAAGTGTTATCGGAATTTCATCATAGCCGAACAGACGGGCAATCTCTTCAACGATGTCCTCTTCAATCTTGATATCCTGACGACGAGTCGGCACATCGATGATTAATAGACCATTTGCCGCCTCTACATTAAATTGCAGACGTTCTAAAATAGACAGCATATCTTCCAGTGAAATCTTCATACCAAGGCGTGTATTGATAAAATCAGGGGATACAATGACACGGGCAGGTGTTTTATCCAGTTCGTCAACAAGTACTGTTCCTTCCAGCACCTCACCGCCTGCCAGCTCTGCAAGCAGCTGGGCTGCACGCTCTGCTGCCGGAATGACACGGTTTGGATCTACGCCTTTTTCAAAACGCGCAGATGAATCTGAACGAAGGCCTAAATCTTTTGATGTACGACGAACAGACTGTCCGGCGAAATAAGCAGACTCAATGACAACGGTTGTTGTTTCATCAGATACTTCAGAATTGGCGCCTCCCATTACTCCGGCTACCGCTACGGGCTCCTTGCCGTTTGTAATGACAAAGTTATGCGCCTGCAATGTACGTTCCTGATCATCCAATGTCGTGATTTTTTCTCCCTCTGCTGCATAGCGTGTCACGATTTCGCCTGTGCCCAGCTTGTCGTAATCGAAAGCATGCAGCGGTTGGCCGTACTCCATTAAAATGTAGTTTGTAATATCGACTACATTGTTATGCGGACGTACGCCGGCTGCCATTAAATAGTGCTGCAGCCATAATGGAGATTCTGCTACTTTTACGTTTTTCACAACTTTTGCTGCATACAGCGGGTTCACTGACAGATCTTCAACACGCAGGCTTAGTTTTTCCTGTGCCTTTTCAGCTGAAGCTGTATAGCTGATTTCAGGAAGCTTCACATCTGTTGAAAGAATTGCCGCTACTTCATAAGCTACTCCAAGCATCGATAATGCATCCGAGCGGTTTGGTGTCAGGCCAAGCTCTAATACTGTATCACGTAAACCTAATAATTCCAGCGCATCTGTACCCGGCACGCTGTCTTTTGGCAATACATAGATCCCTTCAGCATACGCTTTTGGTACTAGACGTCCTTCAATGCCAAGCTCTTGCAGTGAACAGATCATCCCGTTTGACTCCTGCCCGCGAAGCTTGGCTTTTTTAATCTTGATGCCCCCAGGTAATTTTGCTCCCGGACGTGCTACAATCACTTTCTGGCCCGTCTCGACATTTGGTGCTCCGCAGACGATTTGCTGCAAGCTCTCTTCACCGACGTCTACTTGGCAAATATTTAATTTATCAGCCTCAGGGTGTTTTTCTTTGGATACAACATGCCCAACGACAACATTTGTCATCCCTTGTGCGCGATCGATTACCGCATCTACCTCAATACCTGAGCGCGTAATTTTTTCTGCTAATTCCTGCGGCGCAAGACCTTCAATATCTACATATTGTGATAACCATTTCAATGATACTAACATTATGTTTCCTCCTTACCCTTCACTGCGGTGGAATTGTGATAAGAAGCGTACGTCATTCGTATAGAAATGACGGATATCATCCACCCCGTATTTTAACATTGCGATACGTTCTGCACCGATTCCGAATGCAAAGCCTGATACTTTCTTCGAATCATAGCCGGCCATTTCAAGAACGTTTGGATGTACCATACCGGCCCCTAAAATTTCGATCCAGCCTGTTTTCTTACATACATTACATCCTTCACCGCCGCATTTATGGCAAGATACATCCACCTCTACAGACGGCTCTGTGAATGGGAAGAAGGAAGGACGAAGACGGATCTCACGTTCTGCACCGAACATTTTCTTTGCCAATGCATCAAGTGTCCCTTTTAAGTCACTCATCCGGATATTATCGCCGATAACAAGTCCTTCAATTTGCATAAATTGGTGGGAGTGTGTTGCGTCATCCGTATCACGACGGAATACTTTCCCCGGGCAAATAATGCGGATCGGTTCCCCATTTTTTGCCTCCATCGTACGTGCCTGTACCGGAGATGTGTGTGTACGCAGCAAGATATCCTCAGAAATATAGAATGAATCCTGCATATCACGCGCCGGATGTCCTTTTGGCAGATTTAATGCCTCAAAGTTGTAGTAATCTTTTTCTACTTCCGGGCCTTCAGCAATTTCATACCCCATTGAGACGAATAAATCTTCAATTTCCTCCACGACACGTGTCAGTGGATGACGGTTACCGATTTGCACCTTCGCCCCCGGTAAAGTCACATCGATCGCTTCTTTTTCCAATTGCTCCTGAATTGCTGCTTCTTCTAAAGCAGTCGATTTTGCTGTTAATACTTCTGTTAAGTTTTCACGAACGGTATTAACTAAAGCTCCCATTTTCGGACGCTCTTCGGCCGATAGTTTCCCCATTCCTTTTAGCAAGTCTGTAATCGGCCCTTTTTTACCTAAATAAGCAACGCGCACATCATTCAACTCTTTTAATGATGCGGCAGCTTCAATTTTCGCCAAAGCTTCCTGCTCCAGCTGCTTTAATTGCTGTTCCATTGTTAAATCCTCCTGTTCAAGTGTTGTAGACGAGTAGTTTTTCAGTCATAAAGAGAGATACCGGCTGTTTTATCAGCGGTTTTATGCAATATATCAGCGGTTTTCACACATTGATCGGCAGTTTTACACCAAAATAAAAA
>DEQA01000300.1:0-6260 GCA_002359075.1 Planococcaceae bacterium UBA3378 | reverse complement strand
CCCCGCCCCTAAAAAAGGGACGAGGATATCGCGGTACCACCCTAGTTATTGCCTGAAGCAATCACTCAATTCAAATAACGGCTTGTCACCGGCACAGATTTTCTTCCGTGCTGCTCGCGAGGTGAACTTCATTGCGTCATCATGTAGGCAGCTTTCAGTCTATGGCCGCCTTTCCCTGCTTCATGTGTGTCACAACTACTCTTCTCGGTCGTTGCATTTTTATTTTATACGTATTCCATACTACAAGATTATGTGAACTTCTTCAAGTCATTTCACAAAAGCGTATAGTAATATACCCGTTGCTACGGCTACATTCAGTGACTCTGCCCCGCCCAAAATCGGGATGATCACATTGTGGTCCGTTTTTGCCAGAAGCTGCGGGCTGATACCGGCTCCTTCATTTCCAACAATTAATGCAAAGCTGTCTGTTACAGTAATATCCCGGTAGGAAACAGCTTCCTCAAGAGAGGTACCGAATACTTTTACCCCATCGTCCTGAAGTCGGTCGATCCATTCGTTCAAATCACCGCGAACAACCGGAATATGGAAGTGCGAGCCCTGTGCTGAACGCATCACTTTTGGATTGTACGCATCTGCACAGCCTTTTCCAAGTATAACCGCGTCAATACCCGCTGCATCCGCTGTACGGATCATCGTACCAATATTGCCTGGGTCCTGCACTGCATCAATAAGCAGCACCTTTTTCCAGGCGGCCATTTCAATTTCCGCCGGCTCATTCACCCTGCAATGGGCAAATACACCTTGGGACTTCTCTGTTTCCGCGATTTCCTTTGCTACTGCTTCTGTAACGTACGTCATTTGTACATCGTCTGTCTGCCAAAGCAATGGCAGGTCTACCCCGTCACGTACAATGATTTGGAGAATTTGTTCTTTATTTTTTAATGCTTCCTCTACAAGATGGAAGCCTTCTATGATGAATTCACCTGATTTTTCCCGTTCTTTACGGAGCGTCACAAGCTTTTTCCAATGCTTTACGAGCGCATTTTGAGTTGATTCAATTCGCTTCATCGTATCCGTCCTTTTAAGTAGTTTCAATCCCGCATTATAACATAGAAACTTGCTCTAGCATATAGAATTTCCCTTGCAAGTGAATTCTGGTAAACCTCCTATCAGCCAAATAACGTCTTTTTTTACGTATACTTTTTTTCCAGCTTGAAATACTAAGAAAGAGAAAGGAGTGTCAACTATGGATTTTCAAATTCGAGAAGCAATTACTGCCAATGTGAAGGGTGATTCAGCAGCAGCATTTGCCGATACAATCAGCGATGCGATCTCTCGTGGCGAAGAGCATCTTCTCCCGGGCTTAGGTGTATTTTTGGAAGCATGGTGGAAGGATGCGTCTGAAAGCGAGAAAAATGCCTTTACAACAAAGCTTGAAAAGCATTTCGTCTCGTAAACCACAGCTTTGATAAAGCACGGGCACACCAGTGAATCTCTTGATTTGTTGGCTGTGGCCTGAACGAAATACGAAAGAACTGCCGCGCTTCCTGGAATGATCTGCCCATTGCTAAAATGGCTTTCGTACCGGAAGCGTTAGTACTATCACAGACACTTCCCGTTGATATATCCCCTCTGCTCACTCATGATCTCATAAGATAAGCAATCGCTAGAGCACGGGCTACTACATTTCGTATAGCATCCCCCGCTTGCGGTAATTTCACGAGAGTTTTATGGAGAGTGTGGCAAAACTAAACTCAAAAAAAACAACCCAGCGTCTCCCGGGTTGCTTTCCTATGTAGTGATGCGTCTTCCTTCTAGAAAACATACATCACATCGAATTCAGTTTGTTACACGGCAGCAGCGTCCCCCGCCTATCCGTTTAACTCTCTGCCCTTTTACTCCGCCCTTCCTGCCTTATAAAAGGTTTCGATTGTATTCAATAAAGGATCGCGTCCGCCACCTGCAGACAGCTACTCCCGTTGATACCTAAATTAAGCTAACAGTGACACAAGCACAGCCTTCTGTGCATGAAGTCTATTTTCTGCTTGTTCGTATATATAAGAATTCGGTCCATCAATGACAGAGGTAGCAACTTCTTCTTCTCTATGTGCCGGTAAGCAGTGCAGGAACATATAATCAGGTTTTGCATATGCAACAAGCTCATCATTGATTTGATAACCTTTAAAGTCGATTAAACGCTGCTGCGTTTCCTCTTCCTGACCCATCGACGTCCAAACATCCGCATAGACGACATCCGCATTTTGTACTGCTTTAACAGGGTCTGTTGTAACTAGCACTGTGCTGCCGTTGCTTGCGGCAATTGCCTTTGCTTTTTCGATGATTTCTGTATCACATTCATAGCCTGAAGGTGTAGCCACTGCTACATCCATACCGACATGAGCACAGGCGATTACTAACGAATGGGCAACATTATTGCCATCTCCAACATAAGCAACCTTCAATCCTTCGAAGCTGCCTTTATTTTCAATAATTGTCTCTAAGTCTGCTAAAGCTTGACAAGGATGATAGAGGTCCGTCAATCCGTTGATGACTGGAATCGATGCATGCTCTGCCAGCTCTTTCACCATTTCATGGGAATTCGCCCGAATCATGATCCCATCCATATATCCTGACAATACACGGCCTGTATCGGAAATGGGCTCCCCACGGCCGATTTGCATATCGCGTGCATTCATATACATTCCGTATCCACCCAGCTGCTGCATACCTACCTCAAAAGAAACGCGTGTACGTGTAGAGCTCTTTTCAAAAATCATCCCTAATGTCTTGCCTTCAAGCAATCTAGGACACTTCTCTTCCTTCGTTACTATCTTCAGCTGTGTAGCAAATGAAATAAGCTCTTGCACTTCTTGTGATGTGTAATCCAGCAGTGTCAGCAAGTCCTTCCCCTTCAGGCTGGCTACTGGCTTTAACTGCACTTCCTCTAATAATTTCATGTCCACCGCTCCTTGCATCCCTTAATGTTAAATTTATTATACATATGCATAAATATAAAATCAAGTGAATTATTATAATTTATTTAATCTTTTTAAATTAAGGTAATTGTCAGTTAATTTAGCTTGCTATTTTACCAATCAATTAATAGTAAAAAATAAAGAGGAATACAAGATTTTCATGTACGGAAAGGGTTATTTCAATGACTGGTGGGTATGTGTGGTATTAGAAGCTTATTGTAACTTTCTTATCATGCTGTGCTTCTTCACGTTTTCTTGCCTATCAAGAGAGTAGGGATTCTGTTAAAGGGGATATAGACAGACATCAGCAGCATATAGAAAATAAAATTAGAAGCAAATCTCTCTTTTCTTGCAGATACTGTTAAGGCTAATTTTTCTTTTCACTCGCAAAAAGGTTATTTGTATCCATCTAAAAAGGCATTGAAAGAGTATCTCTCAATGCCTTTTCTTATTTTCGCTTAATCACGGATAATCCGGTCAACCGTCTCACGGTCCAACTTTTTAATGATTTCCACGATTAATTTCACTGTGTTTTCGTAGTCATCACGGCTAAGAATACCTGCATGGGAATGAATATACCGTGTTGCAACCCCAATCGCCAAGGCTGGTACCCCGTTTGCTGTCAGATGGATGGATCCTGCATCTGTGCCACCGCCTGCAAGCGATTCAAATTGGTAAGGGATATTATTTTCCTCAGCCACTTCCAAAACAAAATTGCGGAGGCCTGTATGAGCTACCATGGAAGCGTCAAAAATTACAATTTGCGGGCCTGCTCCCATTTTAGAGGTAGATTCCTTCGGCGTAACGCCTGGTGTATCTCCCGCAACACCAACATCCACAGAGAAGCCGATATCCGGCCGAATTTTAAAGGTAGAAGTCTTTGCTCCGCGTAAGCCGACTTCCTCCTGGACATTCCCTACACCATAGACGATATTCGGGTGCTGTTCATCCTTTAATGCACGAAGCACATCAATCGCAATCGCACAGCCGATACGGTTATCCCACGCTTTTGCAAGAAGGTGTTTTTTATTTTTCATTACATTGAATTCAAAATACGGTGTTACCATGTCTCCAGGTGAAACGCCCCATTTTAACGCTTCCTCTTTTGATGAAGCACCGATATCAATAAACATATCTTTCACATCAACTGACTTTTTACGGGCATCAGCCGGAATTATATGCGGCGGCTTAGAGCCGATCACGCCGATAATTTCCTCGCCTTTTCGTGTTGTCACTGTCACGCGCTGTGCAAGCATGACCTGCTCCCACCAGCCGCCGACAGTCTGGAATTTTAAAAAGCCTTTGTCATCGATTTGCGTAATCATGAAGCCAATTTCGTCCAGATGGCCTGCCACCATAATTTTCGGTCCGTTTTCTTCCCCTACTTTTTTGGCGATCAGACTGCCCAGATTATCCATTTCAATTTTATCTGCGAACGGCTCAATATATTTTCTCATTACTTCCCGTGGTGCCCGTTCATTTCCAGGGATTCCATTGGCATCTGTCAGTTCTTTCAGCATTTGCAATGTCGGATCTAATTGCGTCATACTTTTGGCCTCCTATTTATATGTCTACTTGATTATACCGCGAATATTTCGAATATCAAAATAATTAATAGCCTGAACGCTGGCGCTCATAGTTTTTCTCATTTTTGGCCAAATATGCATCCAAAATATCTTCAGCTGTAAAGCTAAGATTGTAGGCAAGTTTTCCATATAAATACCACAGCTTATCATACGATTCCTGCGTTGGCATACTGATAAAAGACGTGGCAGCAACCGTTGTTTCAATGAATAACGGTGTCAATTCCGCTTTCTCTTCCACCTCCGGCCACTCTTCTACCGTTAAGCTGCGCATAATTCCAAGAGATAACAGGAAGTGGATAGAATCTACGAACTCCTCCAAAATAACAGCACGCTCGGAAGGTCCTTTTGTACTCCAAAATTTGAAACAGCGTGTTTCATTCGCCAGCTCTGCCAGCTCGACTAGCAGTGCCAAGCCTTTTTCCTGAAAAACATCATATGTAATATTTTGTGTTTCTTCAATAAATGCATCAAGTTCACGCTGCATTTCAAATAGCTTTTTTAATTTCATTTTTTTCTCTCCATTTTCTAAAAAAATTGAAACCTTTCTCCCTTTCAATCGTATAGAAGGGAAACTCATGTGACAAGGGGGAATTTTTATGGCTCTACTTCTTCGACTTGTAATTATCGCCTTCATCATATACATATTTTATAAAGGAGTCCGTTACTTGCTGGATCCGAAGCGGAAGCTGGATGAGGCGTATGAAAAAGGCGATTATTATTTTTATGATGATGTTAAAAATGTCCGGAAGAATTTTTTTATTTCCTATAAAGGTGCTCTTTTTGAAGGGGAAAAATACTTAGGGACAACAGAAAATGCATTTGAGGTCGTATCTATTTTCGTTTTCGTTCACGATCCAATGAAGCTCCAAGGCTTTACAAAGGACGACTTTCTCTTTTTAGAAAAAGAAATCCTCCTGAACTATCCGAATGCCACAATCAGCTGGAAGAATCCGATTGAAAAGCTGATGACGGGAAAATAAATAAAAAAGAGGTTCGCGCAAAATGTAGCCGAACCTCTTTTGCCTATTCCGCTTCTCTTCCATTCTTTACATTGATACCAGTTTCACAATGAGGAAAACTTGAATGGCTGCCAGAAGAGGGAATCCAAAGGCAAAGGCATTATGCTGCGTTTTATGACGAAACAAATACATACCAAGCACTCCGCCGATTGCTCCTCCAGCGAAGGCCACTATAAATAATGTTTTTTCTGCAATACGCCATTCTTTTTTAATTGCCTTCTGCTTATCGTTATACATAAGGAAAAGTAAAACAAGCGATAATATACCAACGTAAGAAAAAATCGCAAGATCCATGCTTCCACTCCTCTATTGCCGCAACAAACTTATTTATTGGTGAAGTGAGCTATTTGCCTTTAGCTCCTCTTCTGTTAAGAAAGGTGCCCTCCGCGCCGGTCCAACTGTAAAAGTGCCAGAACCTGCTCCCCAGCTTGCTTACCACCCTTGGTTCGAAAGGAACAAAGGTTTAAACAAGACATTTATGATAAATTTTTTGACGAACAGCCGCTGACATTTTCGATTCAAAGAGAATTTTGCAGCGAACGTCTGGACATATCTTATCACTTAAAAAAGACTGATAGGAACTCCTACCAGTCTCATTTACTTATGCTATTTAGCCGAAGCTTATAAGAATCACTTCTTATTTTGCTTGAGCATTTTTAGCAGCTTCTGCTAATTGAGCGAATGCTGCAGCATCTGTTACAGCTAGATCAGCTAACATT
>DEQA01000087.1:9401-9623 GCA_002359075.1 Planococcaceae bacterium UBA3378 | reverse complement strand
ATACGATGCTGGCTATAAGCCGCTGGTGAAAAAGAAAATCAAAGTGGTCGGTGCACCAGGCTACGGAACACTGCTGTTAGGGGCACAAGGGCTGTTTGATTCCGGCTACATTAGTGAATATGACCTTTCTATTGCTAAAAAGCTTGCATTCGTCCTGGCAGGCGGTCTCGTACCATACGGAACAGAAGTGGATGAGGAATACATTCTAGGTTTAGAGAAGAA
>DEQA01000087.1:6458-9233 GCA_002359075.1 Planococcaceae bacterium UBA3378 | reverse complement strand
ATACAAGTTTAAGAGAAAATGATGACTAGCATTCAGCTAAACAAGGGGGAGACATCACTATGCGTGAAGCCGTTATTGTGGCAGGTGCACGAACGCCAATCGGGAAAGCAAAAAAAGGTTCACTCGCAGCAATGCGTCCGGATGATTTCGGCGGGATTGTTGTAAAAGAAACATTAAAACGAGCAGGCTATGAAGGGCCAATTGACGATTTGATCATTGGCTGTGCCATGCCGGAAGCAGAACAGGGAATGAACGTGGCACGTCTCATTGGGGCGCTTGCCGGTCTTCCGGATTCTACACCTGCCCTCACAGTCAACCGGTTCTGTTCATCAGGTCTGCAATCAATTGCTTATGCTGCAGAGCGTATTATGCTTGGGCATTCAAAAGCCATTATTGCCGGCGGTGTAGAATCGATGAGTATGATTCCAATGACAGGAAACACAGTACGATTGAATCCGAAGCTGGCAGAAGAAGCACCGCAATATTACATGGGAATGGGCCATACAGCTGAAGAAGTAGCGCGCCGCTATGAAGTAAGCCGCGCAGACCAGGATGCTTTTGCAGTCCGTTCACATGAGTTGGCGGAGAAAGCCATCAAAGAAGGAAAGTTCAAGGATGAGATTGTACCGATCGAAGTGACACAGCATTTTGTCGGCAAAGATCAAAAACCTGCCTCACGGACATTTACATTCGATACAGACGAAGGTGTGCGACCAGGCACAACAGTGGAAGGGCTGGCAAAACTTCGCCCGGCCTTTAACATCAAGGGATCTGTAACAGCAGGGAATGCTTCTCAAACTTCTGATGGTGCAGCAGCTGTACTTGTAATGGACCGGGAAGAAGCAGAAGCGCAAGGCATGAAGCCAATGGCAAAATTCCTGGGGTTCGCTGTTGGAGGGGTACCACCGGAAGTAATGGGTATCGGCCCGATTGAAGCGGTACCGAAAGCGTTAAAGATCGCCGGCCTAACACAGGACCAAATCGATCTATGGGAGATTAATGAAGCATTTGCTTCTCAATCAATCCAGGTCGTTCGCCATCTTGGCATTGATATAGAAAAGGTCAATGTAAACGGCGGAGCTATTGCACTTGGCCATCCGCTAGGTGCTACTGGTACCATCCTGACGCTTAAGCTGATTCATGAGCTGAAGCGCCGCGGACAAAAGTACGGGGTAGTAACAATGTGTATCGGCGGCGGTATGGGTGCTGCAGGGGTGTTTGAAGTACTTTAATAGTTGTTAGAACAGCTTTCGGGAAGGACGTTCTCATTGCCTCCGAATGGACTTCCCGGGCTTTCTATATATAAGAAACATAAATTCATTGGGCTGCAAATTCGCCAATGCAGCTGATTATATAGGCGAACCAACACATTTAGGGGAGGATGTTCACAATGGAACAAACAACAAACATTATTAAAGGCGGCGGCTTCTTAATTGAAGACGTGGATATCAATCGGGTGATTACACCGGAGGATTTCACAGATGAGCAAAAAATGATTGCCCAAACAACAACAGAGTTCGTACAAAACGAAGTACTGCCGGTTGTTGAAAACCTGGAAAACCACGAATTTGAGCATTCTGTACGTTTATTGAAAACAGCAGGTGAATTAGGTCTGCTTGCAGCTGACGTACCGGAAGAATATGAAGGACTGGGACTGGATAAAATTTCTTCGGCATTGATCGCTGAAAAATTGTCTCCGGCGGGTGGCTTCTCCATTACGCATGGCGCACACGTAGGGATCGGTTCTTTGCCAATCGTTTTATTCGGCAATGAAGAGCAAAAGTCAAAATATCTTCCAAAGCTGGCTTCCGGTGAGCTCATTGCTGCGTACGCATTAACTGAGCCAGGTTCAGGATCGGATGCATTAGGTGCAAAAACAACAGCGAAATTGAATGAAGCAGGAACACACTATGTATTAAACGGTGAGAAACAATGGATTACGAATGCCGGCTTTGCGGATGTATTCGTTGTGTATGCAAAAATTGACGGCGATAAATTCACAGCATTTATCGTAGAACGTGCTTTCCCGGGTGTATCTGTAGGGGCGGAAGAAAAGAAAATGGGGATCAAATCCTCTTCCACACGTACATTGATTTTAGAGGATGCACAAGTGCCGGTGGAAAATCTGCTTGGTGAAGTGGGCCGTGGTCACGTGATCGCCTTCAATATTTTAAATATCGGCCGTTATAAATTAGGGGTCGGTACTGTAGGGGCCTCTAAACGTGCTTTAGAGCTTTCCATCCAATATGCCAATCAGCGTCAGCAATTTAAAACACCAATTTCAAGCTTCAGCTTAACAAAAGAAAAACTGGCAACAATGGCATCTCAATTATATGCTTCCGAGTCGTTAAACTACCGTACTGTAGGATATTTCGAAGATACGCTAAGCCAGCTATCACCTGAGGAGCAAAAAGATGGCCGTGCCATCGCTGCTGCTGTAGCAGAATATGCAATTGAGTGCTCTATTGCAAAAGTATTTGGTTCTGAAACATTGGATTATATCGCGGATGAAGCGGTACAATTGCACGGCGGTTACGGCTTTATGGCAGAGTATGAAGTAGAGCGTATCTACCGTGACGCCCGTATTAACCGTATCTTTGAGGGAACAAACGAAATCAACCGCATGATCGTACCTGGCACATTCATGAAGAAAGCATTGAAAGGTGAGCTGCCGCTTCTTCAAGTAGCACAGAACCTGCAAAATGAGCTGCTTATGATGATGCCGGAAGAAGTGGAAGATGCGCCATTAGCACAGGAAAAATATTTGGTGAAAAA
>DEQA01000087.1:0-6399 GCA_002359075.1 Planococcaceae bacterium UBA3378 | reverse complement strand
GCCAAATTAGACAAAGAGCAAGAGCTGCTTGTCAATATCGCGAATATTGCGAACCAATTATACGCAATGGAATCGGCAGTGATCCGTACACAAAAAGCGATCGAGCGTGACGGTGCTGAAAAAGCGAAACAAAAAATTCTTTACACAGAAATCTTCTGTCAGGAAGCATTTGCGGAAATCGAAAAAGAAGCAAAAGATACACTGCTTGCTTCTGTAGAGGGCGATGCTGGGCGTATGACATTATCTGCGCTGCGCAAATTAACACGCAACAATCCTTACAATCTAATTCCTAAAAAACGTGAAGCAGCTGCTAAGCTGATCGAAGCAGAAAAATATATCGTTTAATATACTGCACAGGCCACTCCGCTAAGTCGGGGTGGCCTTTTTAAATGAATGTATTTTTCGCCTATAGCAATTTTGGCGAAGCAACATACCTTATTTATAATATCCATGGCGGGAAAATCCCAACACTTCTAAAACTCCTAAAACTCCTAAAACAATAAAACAGGTACAAAGAGATTTGAAATTTTTCGCTTTTCTGGTCCATTTCCTTTACAATGGGAAAGGACAAATTTATATAAAAGGGGATTATTTATGACACTTACAGTTATCCAATATCCTAAATGCACAACATGCAGAAAAGCGATTAAATGGCTAGAAGAAAACGATCTTGCATTTGAGTCGGTACATATCGTAGAGCAAACGCCAACAAAGGAACAATTAACAGAGCTGTATAAAAAGAGCGGCCTTCCTTTAAAAAAATTCTTTAATACATCCGGTAATAAATATAAAGAGCTGAACTTAAAAGACCAGCTGCCAACTATGTCAGAAGAAGAGCAGCTGGAGCTATTGGCCTCTGACGGGATGCTGATTAAGCGCCCGATCGTGACAGACGGACAAAAAGTAACGCTCGGATTCAAGGAGTCTGACTTCTCAGAAACATGGAAATAAACTGAATGGAAGCTTGTTTTTGCTATCGAAATGTGTCAAACTGGAAAGGATTATTGATATATTTCGTTGGAGGGATTTGTTCATGAGTATTCCTAAAGATCTGCGCTATACGCAAGAGCATGAATGGGTAAAAATTGAAGGTAATAAAGTACGTGTCGGTATCACGGACTTCGCGCAGCATGAGTTAGGCGATATCGTATTCGTTGAGCTTCCGGAAGCAGGCGATACAGTAACGTTTAATGAGCCATTCGGCAGCGTAGAATCAGTAAAAACAGTTTCTGAATTATACTCACCAGTGTCTGGTACTGTAGTAGAAGTGAATGAAGAGTTATCTGATAATCCTGAATTCGTTAACGAATCTCCGTACGAAAATGCTTGGATGGTTGTTATTGAGCTTTCGGATGAATCAGAAGTAGAGCAACTATTATCTGCAGAAGCATATGAAGAACTGATCGCTGAATAATGCAAAAGCGCCTGAATCTAACAGTAGATTTTGGCGCTTTTTTTCAAACACCCCCAATTTGGATAAATCGCAAGGATGAGGCATCCGTGTCTGCTATAGAAAGCCATCACTACGCAGGGCAAATACGCTAAGAGAAGGCTTCCGCTGCTTACCGCAGGAAAGCAGATGCGCATATGCTTTTTATAAAAGCGGGAGGGAAGCAGCAAATGATTGAAAAGTGTATAATTGTAGAAGGCCGTTCTGATAAATTAAAAATTGAGCCGCTGCTGGCTGAACAGGTGTTGATCATTTGTACACATGGCACGAAAGATGAGGAAGCGTTCATTGATCTGCTTGAGCCGTACGAGTATTGCGAGTTTTTTACCTTTTTTGACCGGGATAAATCCGGTGACTATTTGCGGAAAATGATGCGCAGAACATACAGCGAGGCAGTACAGCTGGAACTTCCATCCCCTTTTACCGGTGTGGCAGAAGCACCGAACATGATTGTACGCCAAATTCTACAGGCGGCCAAATTTCAAGTGAAATAGGATGATTGGATGAAGGAATGGACACATCAGGAATGGCAGGAAGCGATGAAAAAAGAACGTGTAGCTGCCTTTTATTTATATACGCCTATGTGCGGCACATGTGCTGTAGCCTCAAAAATGTTGGCGGTTACGGAAGAATTGCTGCCGGATGTAGCGATCGGTAAAGGAAATGTAAACTTCATGGAAGAACTGGCGATGCAATATGAGGTGGAAAGTGTTCCTTGTTTATTAATTGCACGGAACGGAGAATACGCTCAAAAATTGTATGCCTTTCAATCCGTACCCAATTTGTATGAAATATTAAAAAAGTAATTGACGGACAATTGCAGAACATGGTACAGTAACAAGCATAAAAATAAAATTCATAACGTTACTCTTATAAAGAGCGGTGGAGGGAAGTGCCCTGTGAAGCCCGGCAACCAGTACATTTGTAAAAAGGTGCCAAGTCACGCAAAGCTATGCTTTGGAAGATGAGAGAACGGTTACGTATAAATTTGTACGAAAACCTTTCTGCTTGTCATAGTGGAAAGGTTTTTTTCGTGCAGAAGGAGTCCAATATGATTGAGTTACGTAATATAACAAAAGTTTACAAAACGAAAAACGGCCAGTTGAAAGCTGTAGACGATGTAAACTTAACAATTGAAAAAGGAGAAATATACGGCATTATCGGGTACAGCGGTGCAGGGAAAAGTACGATGATTCGCCTGCTGAATGGGCTGGAAAAACCGACGACGGGCTCGGTCATAGTAAACCGGGAGGAAATCTCAGCAATTTCCGGTGCACAGCTTCGGGCAGCACGTCAGAAGATCAGTATGATTTTTCAGCATTTTAATCTTCTATGGTCCCGAACAGTAGAGGACAATATTGCCTTTCCGTTAGAGATTGCAGGTGTGCCAAAACAGGAGCGGACAAAACGGGTGGCAGAGCTTATCGACTTAGTCGGTTTAACAGGTCGTGGAAAAGCCTATCCTTCTCAATTGTCGGGCGGGCAAAAGCAGCGCGTCGGGATTGCGAGAGCGCTTGCCAATAACCCGGAAGTACTGCTTTGTGATGAAGCAACCTCCGCGTTAGACCCGGAAACAACGGATTCGATCCTGGAGCTTTTACTCGACATCAACAAACGATTGGGATTGACAATTGTTCTGATTACACATGAAATGCATGTTATACGAAAAATCTGCCACCGTGTAGCCGTTATGGAGGCAGGGAAGGTAGTAGAGTCCGGAAAGGTATTGGATGTCTTCCAGAACCCGCAGGCGCCTATTACGAAAAGATTCGTCTCACAAGTATCAGGTACAAATGAAACGAGAGAATCAATCGAGCAGATTCTGCAAAACTATCCTTCCGGTAAACTCGTGAAAGTAACGTTCATTGGACAAGCTACAGAGCAGCCTGTTATTTCTCATTTAATTAAGGAGTATGGTGTGGATGTCAATATTGTCCACGGGACTATTTCCTATACTACAAGCGGACCTTACGGAACATTGATTGTGCATATAGACGGTACGGAAGAACAGATACAGACGGCACTTCACGCACTGGCGAAACATGAATTGCAAACGGAGGTGATTGAGCATGCTTAGTCAATTATTTCCGAACGTAAACTGGGAGAAAATGATGGAAGCCTTGTACGAGACAGTATATATGACAGCTGTTTCCACAATCATTACATTTATTTTAGGATTGGCGATTGGTATTTTGCTGTTCCTGACAAGCCCCTATCAATTATGGGCAAATAAAATTGTTTACTTTTTAACAGGGTCATTAGTGAATATTTTCCGTTCGATCCCATTTATCGTATTAATTATTTTACTAATTCCATTTACGAAATTTTTACTTGGTACCATCCGCGGGGCCAACGCGGCATTACCTGCGCTGATTATCGGTGCTGCACCGTTCTATGCGCGTATGGTATTAATCGCCCTGCGTGAGATTGATAAAGGGGTTATCGAAGCAGCCCGCTCGATGGGCGCGAAAACCTCTACGATCATCTTTAAAGTATTGATGCCGGAAAGCTTGCCGGCACTTATTTCAGGGATCACGGTGACGGCGGTAGCACTTGTCGGTTATACAGCAATGGCCGGCATTATCGGAGCAGGCGGATTAGGAAACCTCGCCTACTTGCAAGGCTTCCAGCGAAATCAACCGGATGTAACATTAATGGCGACAATTTTAATATTGCTTGTCGTATTCATTATTCAGTATATTGGTGATTTCATTACAGCGAAAATCGATAAGCGTTAATTTGTGCGTCCATGCACCTATCATAAAAATTTTATAAGAAAAGGCGGGTTTTCAGATTATGGCATTTTTAACAAAGAAAAAAGTATTGGCTTCTACATTACTATCGGCATCTGTACTAGCACTGGCTGCATGTGGAACGGATGATGAGGGTACAAAAACAGGCAGTACAGATAATGAGGAATCTTCCACATTAGTAGTTGGAGCGTCCAATACGCCACATGCAATCATCTTGGAGCAGGTAGAGCCGATTCTAGAAAAACAGGGCATTGATTTAGAAATTGAACCGTATCAAGACTATGTATTACCAAACCAAGACCTTGAAAGCGGCGAAATCGATGCGAACTACTTCCAGCACATTCCTTATTTCGAAGGGCAGATTAAAGATTTTGGTTATGATTTTGCCAACGCAGGCGGTATTCATATCGAGCCGATCGGCATTTACTCTAAAAAATATAAATCACTTTCGGAACTGCCGGAGGGAGCTACAATTCTTTTATCAAACTCTGTAGCGGATCATGGTCGTATGCTTTCTTTACTTGAACAAGAAGGCTTGATCAAGCTGAAGGAAGGCATTGATAAAACAGAAGCGGAAATTTCCGATATTGCGGAAAACCCGAAAAACTTTAAATTCGATGCAGAAACAGAGGCTTCATTGCTTTATCAAATGTATGAAAATGAAGAAGGCGACGCTGTATTAATTAACTCGAACTACGCAATCGATAACGGCTTAAACCCATTGGAAGATGCCATTGCTATTGAAAACTCCGACTCACCATATGTAAATATCATCGCTGTACGTGCAGGTGATGAAAATGATGAAAAAATTAAAGCGTTAGTAGAAGCGTTACGCTCTGAAGAAATTCAAGAGTTCATTCTGGAAAAATGGGGCGGCTCTGTCGTACCGGTAACTGAATAAGTAAATGAATCCCAAGGTCTTTTTAGATCTTGGGATTTTTTTATGACTACTGAGTTATTTCCCGGGAAATCGACAAAATGAGAGGAAAAGCGATTGGATTTGGATAAATAACGCTAATCAAAATGACAAGAACGCTGTCACCTCTTGGAGCCCCATATAAAAAGCCGACTCCTGTAACGGAGCCGGCGAGTTTATTGAAACTGGGATAATCGGGAGAAAAAGTTTTTTACGAAATCAAGAAATACTTTTTCTGAAGCAGCGAGCTCCCGGTTTAGTGGTGAAATAACCCCTACAGTACGGCGGATTGCAGGAATAGTAATCGGCATTTTCACCGTGAAGCGAGGGGTGGAATCATAAAGGGAACTTTCGGGGAGCAGTGTTACCCCGATGCCTGCTGCAACAAGCCCCTTCAAAGCATCCATATCTTCTCCGACGGACGTAATTGCCGGCACAAACCCAACCGATCTGCATGCTTCTACAGCTACTTTATGGAGGATGTATCCTTCAGGGAAAAGGACGAAATTTTCATGCCGTAAATCGACAAGATTAATCTTTTCTCTTTTTGCCAGCGGGTGATTAGCAGGAAGGAGCGCATATATATTTTCACTGAACAGAATAGTCGTATCGATTGCTTCATCTTTTGGCGGAAGAGGTCCTAGAAATGCCAAATTTAATTCGCGGTTTTTTACCGAATCAACTAAAAATTTGTAGGATCCTTGACGTAGATGGAACGAGACATCGGGATATTCCTTTTTAAAAGCGGAAATGACAGTCGGTAATACATAGCTTGCCAAACTTGTTGGAAAGCCGATTTTTATTGTTCCTTTTGCGGGATCCAAATATTCTTCCACTTGCTTTGCTGCAAAATCAATTGCCTTGAGTGCGGTAATGGTATGTTCCAAAAAGATTTTACCAATTGGTGTCAGCTTAACATTGCGCCCGATTCTTTCAAAAAGCGGTGTGCCCAGCTCTTCCTCCAGATTGGCGATTTGCCGGCTGATAGCTGACTGTGCTACGTGAAGATGTTCAGCCGCTTCGGAAATATGTTCACGTTGGGCTACTTCTACAAAATAGCGTAACTGGCGTAATTCCAATATATTCACCCCATTCATCTAAATAGTAGATAATTTCCATCCAAACTATATATTGTTTATATTATTTCGAAAACTTTAAAATGTAAATACGTAATTGAAAGATTTAGGGGGGATTTACATGGCTTTTCATCAATATCCAGCACCACAAGGCCTTTATTCACCGGAGTTCGAGCATGATGCATGTGGAATTGGCATGTATGC
>DEQA01000339.1:2399-4295 GCA_002359075.1 Planococcaceae bacterium UBA3378 | reverse complement strand
ACCGCGGTCAGTTAATGATAATCCTTATATTTTTTGTCGTCAATGCGCGTTTTTTCTCTCTTAAGCAAATCATCAATATTTCATTATCTTTAAATAGTATGAAAAGGGGACAAGTTCTATGAAAAATTTAACGGAGCGGCAAAAAAAAGCGTTGGAAACCCGCGAAAAACTGCTTACTAAATCACTTGAGCTATTTGGCAAACACGGCTTTGAACGTGTATCGATTGAGCAGATTACAAAAGCCTGTAATGTATCAAAAGGTACTTTTTATACGCACTTCCCATCAAAGTACGATGTTATTTTAGAAAAGTTCAAAGAGCTCGACCAATTTTATATGACAGTGGAAAAGAAAATTGATTCCCATCTGCCTGCCGGCAAGAAAATCCTTAAAATCTATGAAGAACAAATGATTTATTTAACGGCAGTTGTCGGAAAAGATGTGATGCGGACGGTGTATACGGCCGCTCTCACAACCCATGCAGGGCAGGACCATTATTTAATCAGTCCGCAGCGCAAGATCTTCCAAATCCTTAACGGGTATATTGAAGAAGGCATCCAAACAAAGGAGTTCCGGCAGGATATACCCTCCCGGGAGATGCAGAACGTGATCCAGCGGTGCATGCGTGCCAATGTATATGATTGGCTCATTTCTGATGAGGCTTTTGATCTGGTGGAGGAGATGAACCGCTTCACCGCTGTTGTACTGAGAGGTTTACAGCAAAAGTAAAGGAGTTGGCGCATCAGATGCCAACTCCCCTTTTTATATCAGCCAACAATCAACTGCGGATAAATCTCATGTAAATTTTCACGCAGCTTTGCCTTTAAAAACTTTCCAACCGATGTTTTTGGAATTTCCTCCAGGAATACAATATCATCTGGAATCCACCATTTAGCAAATTGACCTTCAAGATAGGTCACCAGCTCCTCTTTCGTCACTGCTGCGCCTTCCTTTACGACGACACAGGCTAATGGACGCTCCTGCCATTTTGGATGCGGAAGAGCGATAACAGCCGCCTCGTATACCTCCGGATGTGACATAAGACCATTTTCTAAATCAACCGATGAAATCCACTCTCCGCCTGATTTTATCAAATCCTTCGTACGGTCGATAATTTTTATGAAGCCCTCCTGAGAACGTACCGCAATATCACCTGTATACAGCCAGCCATCACGCATTGCATCGGCTGTTCGCTCATCTCGGTAGTATTCGCTCGCAATCCATGGTCCACGCAGGCGAAGCTCTCCCATCGTCTCTCCGTCCCATGGCACCTCGCCATCTTCATTCACAATACTCGATTCAATGCAAGGCATCGTCATACCCTGCATTGCTCTGGCTTCAATCTTTTCCTCTATGTCCCACTCATCCATCTTGCTCAAATAGTTTGATAGCGCAACAATTGGCGATGTTTCCGTCATACCATAAACAACAATATAGTTAACACCATATTTTTCTTCAAATGTCCGAATAAGGCCCTTGGGCGATGCGGAGCCGCCGCTATAAATGGCATAAAGCGAACGTAAGTCACGCTTGCGCTTTTCCATTTCCTGTTCTGCCCCTAGCCAGATAGTCGGTACGCCTGCTGTTTTTGTCACTTTTTCCTGCTCAATTAAATCAAGAATCAAGCCAGGCGTAAACTGTGGTCCAACTAATACTTGTGTTGCTCCCACATTGACACTTGCATAGGGCATCCCCCATGCATTTACATGAAACATCGGCACAATCGGCATTACTATATCACGCTCGGAAATAGCCATCGAATCTGCCATGCTCAGCATCATCGAATGCAGGACTAATGAGCGGTGTGTATAGACCACCCCTTTTGGGTTTCCCGTCGTTGCACTTGTATAGCACATGCCAGCTGGTGTATTTTCATCCAGATCTGCCGGGAAATCGAA
>DEQA01000339.1:1934-2316 GCA_002359075.1 Planococcaceae bacterium UBA3378 | reverse complement strand
TCAGCCATAATGATAAAATGCTCGACCGTCTTTAATTCATCCTGCACCGATTCAATAATCGGCACAAGATCCTCATCAATAATTAACATCTTATCTTCCGCATGATTGATGATAAAGGAAATATGCTCGGGTGATAAACGGATATTCACCATATGCAGGCATGCCCCTGTACATGGCACAGCAAAATATGCCTCCAAATGGCGGTGCTGATTCCATGCAAACGAGCCAATTTTATCACCTTTCTTCATTCCTAGCTTTGTTAATGCATGTGCCAACCTGCGTGTACGCTTCCCCCATTCCGCGTATGTAAGGCGGTGAATCTTTGTCTCACTTGTCCGTGAAATAATTTGCTTGTGTGCATAATAAGTTTCAGCACGCTTCA
>DEQA01000339.1:0-1861 GCA_002359075.1 Planococcaceae bacterium UBA3378 | reverse complement strand
TTTTCCCACCAATATTATCTTAATACAGCATGTAAAAAATAGTAAACTATATTCTGAATTTTTCGTATTTATTCTCTCTTAAGCTCCTATATTCTCCTTCACCCTGAGAACTTCCCTTTATTAAATAGCCACTAACAGTCATGTAAAAGCATGATTTGTTTGGAGATTCATACCATTCCCTCTCCCCTTGCTATTCGGGCATATTATTTCGTAAAACGAAAAAAGCGGTGCCCGATAGGACAACCGCTTTCTATTTATATTAAGAAATTGCTTTTCTCTCTAATTTTCTTTTCAGTTTCTCCAGCATATCTACCGTCATTTTCGCTAGATCATACTCTGCCTTAAAGCCCCATTCCTCACGCGCCGCCGAGGAATCGATGGCATTCGGCCAGCTGTCTGCAATGGCCTGACGAGCCGGATCAACCTTGTAGCTCATCTTGAAATGAGGAATATGTTTCTTGATTTCTGCTGCAATTTCCTCAGGCTCAAAGCTCATAGCCGAAATATTGAAGGCATTGCGATGTACAAGCTTACTTCCATCTGCCTCCATTACATCTACAATCGCCTGAAGGGCATCCGGCATATACATCATGTCCATATACGTGCCTTCCGCAATATAGGAAGTATACCTTCCCTCTTCAATAGCTTTATAATAAATATCGACTGCATAATCAGTCGTTCCCCCACCTGGAGGCGTAACATACGAAATTAAACCCGGGAACCTTACTCCCCGTGTATCGAGTCCGTATTTTGTATAGTAATAGTCACACAGCAGTTCCCCTGCTACTTTATTTACCCCGTACATGGTTGTCGGGCGCTGCAATGTAACCTGCGGCGTTTGGTCCTTTGGTGTTGACGGTCCAAATGCACCGATAGAGCTTGGCGTAAAGAATTGCAGATCAAGCTCGCGGGATACCTCGAGCGCATTTACCAGTCCACCCATGTTTAAGTTCCATGCAAGCAATGGATTATTTTCAGCTGTGGCAGAAAGCAATGCAGCCATATGAATCATCGTATCTGCACCGAATTCCTTTGCAAGTGTAAACATACGCTTATCATCCGTTACATCCAATACAGCAAACGGCCCTGCGCTATTTTCCACATTCCGAATATCTGTAGCTAATACAGCATCTGTCCCATATATTTCACGCAGTTTTACAACGAGTTCAGAACCAATCTGACCAAGTGCACCTGTCACCATTATCTTTTTCAATAGAAGCCCTCCTCTGATGCGAAACATTTGTACTCCCCAAAAACACAACAAAACCCAGTTATATCAATACTTATCAGTTAAACGAATTATATAACGTCCTCCATGAAAGTACAATAATTTTCATTTCATTTTTCCACAAATTCGTAAAAATGAAGATGGAAGAAAAAAGTTATCCTTTACGTATCGTTAGAATACTTGTGCCGTTCCTATCACCGAAATGGTTCTACTAAAGGTATTACCTAATTTACATAAAGAAGCTGTCCGATAAGTTTGGCCTTATGGGACAGCTTTGTTTTGTTTGCAATGATTATGCCTCTTTTTCACAGCTATGATTAAAGGGTATGGCGCTTTTCTACATAGGAAAACGAATACGATCAATCATCCAACGAATGCTAATAGCCTACTTGCAGTTATTATATGCATTTCTTCTTATACCGTGATGGATCGTGTTTTGCTGTTCTACGGCAAGTCAGTAACCTTCTTGATAAGAAAGCTGACATCTTGAGCAGCCGCTGCGGAAGCAAGCACCTGTTTATAACAAAAAAAGAATGTGTTAAAAATCATCATGACTTTTAACACAGTCTTCTTACATTTTTATTTTTTTACTACCGTTTCATACAATTCCGGTCTGCGGTCATCATAAACAGG
>DEQA01000022.1:6238-6760 GCA_002359075.1 Planococcaceae bacterium UBA3378 | reverse complement strand
TTCATAAAGAAAAGCCGGACAATCCGCTTTCACGGCATTGTCCGGCTTTTTGCGAAAAAAATATGAATGGATCCTGTAAAATAGGCTGAAAATAAGGCAATCAACGGTTTTTGTTTGTTTTCATACTGCCTTTTTTGCTATTCAAAGCAGTATGGATAGCTGCCGTACCATGTTCAGTCCTCATCTTTTACATCTATATCCTCCGGAATGGGTGTACTCCTCCAAATTTCAATCTCTTCTTTAATACGTTCAAGCTGCTCATGATACGTATCGAATTGCCGGCTATTAATCAAGAACTGTTCACCGTCATGGACGGCCTTAATGCGGCCATTGTAAATGTACTGCAGAATTTGATGCTCAGGCATACCGATATCTTTAGCAGTCTCTTCTACTGTTTTATACATTTTGATGACCTCCGTTTCCAATAGAATCTGGCTTTTATTATACCATGAGAAACATAAAAGAAGGCTTATATTTCACGGGGAAGTCCTTTGTGTAACCTTACTGCTATCGGCATTCAAT
>DEQA01000022.1:0-6077 GCA_002359075.1 Planococcaceae bacterium UBA3378 | reverse complement strand
TTTCTATATTCTTCGCGTTATAATCTTTGTAAGGGGGCCTTTTTATGAAATCTTTACCATACATAATGGTGTTACTTGGAGCTGTACTTTGGGGGACGACGGGCACCACCCAGACATTTCTTCAGGAAGGGATATCACCTTTTTCAGTTGCCTGTGTACGGTCGGGTATCGGGGGAGGCTTATTACTCGTCATGATTCTTGTAATGAAAAAAATGAATTGGCGGACATGGCCATGGAAATGGAATATCCTTGCCGCTCTTGCCATCGCCTTGTTTCAGTGCCTGTTTTTCTCATCGGTACGCTTTACAGGCGTAGCGATTGGAACGGTAGTAACGATTGGAAGTGCACCTGTATTTTCCGGTCTGCTGGAATGGGCCATTTGGAAAGTGAGACCAGGTCGTATATGGACTATAGCAACAAGTTTTTCGATCATCGGCTGCATGCTGCTGTTTGTAAACCGGGGTGAGGCGGTCATTGATCCTTTCGGCATTGGGCTGGCGCTATGTGCCGGTTTTATGTTTGCCCTTTATACAAATGTCAGCAAGCAGCTAATGAAGCAGGCGCAAACCTTGCCGGCTGTAGCGATGACATTTTCGATATGTGCTGTTATACTGGCCCCGGTCGCTTTAATGGACGGGGTAGTATGGATAACAAATAAGGGAAATCTTATACCGATGCTTTATATGGGTGTTATCACCACAAGCATTGCCTATCTGCTGTTTTTAGCTGGACTCCGCTCTGTCAATTCTTCTGCTGCTGTGACATTGAGCCTGGCTGAGCCGCTGACTGCCGCACTGTTAGGTGTGCTGTTTTTAGGAGAGTATTTATCTTTTACTTCCTGGGGTGGGGTTCTTCTTATATTAGGTGGAATTGCCGTGTTGACCGTTGGCAATCGGTCTGCTTCTGCATGAAGCGGTCTTTTGCCCATTTCTTAAGAAATTCTTCAGATTTGGGATAAGAAAAAACTCATTTTTATGTTTTACTATAAATTTATAGGAAAAAGCAGTGAGGTGTTTATGATGAGCAAGCTAACTGTGCTTGTCACGGATGATGATAAGGATATCCGTGACGGAATAGAGATCTATCTGAAAAACGAAGGGTATCATGTGCTGAAGGCGGCGGATGGCAGCGAAGCGTTGGAGCTTCTTGAAAAAAATGAAGTCCATCTGATTATCCTAGATATCATGATGCCGAAAATGGACGGTATTACAGCAACATTCAAAATACGTGCGGAGCGTAACATCCCGATTCTTATGCTCAGTGCAAAAGCAGAAGATACGGATAAAATTCACGGATTGTCGGTTGGTGCGGATGATTATTTAACAAAGCCGTTTCACCCATTGGAGTTAATGGCACGTGTAAAAAGCCAGCTGCGGCGTTATACCGAGCTTGGTACATACCGCCAGCAGGAGGAGGAATCAGGGCTTACACTGCACCCGGAAGCAAAAGAGGTACGGGTGGACGGAGAGCCTGTGAAGCTGACACCGATCGAATATAAAATCACAGAGCTGCTGCTGAAAAATGCAGGACGTGTGTTTTCCATCAATGAAATTTATGAAATTGTGTGGAATGAGGAAGCGTATAACGCGGAAAACATCGTAGCCGTGCATATCCGGAAAATCCGTGAAAAAATCGAAGCCGATCCGAAAAATCCGCGTTATCTGAAAGTGGTGTGGGGCCTTGGATACAAAATTGAAAAATAAAGTACTGCTCCTTTGTTCAACATGCAGCCTAATCGCTGCTGCTGTAGGGATCGTATGCATCGGGGCATACGTATGGAGCTGGGTAGATACAAATTTGATGGATACCATCAAGCTTTTACGAAAGCTGTTTTAGGAGGAATGACAAGTGAAAAACAGATTGTTCCTCACACTTTTTCTTATGTTTGTTATCGCTTATGGCGGTATTTCTTTTTTACATCGCGGACAGGAACTGCTGTCTGATAATTACTTCTATACTGACCGTTTTCAGAATAATGAGGAAGAGTTTTTAAGGGGACTTCGACAATATATCCTGAATCCAATCGATTTTGAAAAAGTGATGGACAATATAGATGTCACATCAGATGAAATCGATCGTTATCGTAATTACTATGGCACACTCAGTGATCAATTGATGAACATCGAATCACAGTACAGTGAGCGTCTGGCTGATCCTGCAATAGGGGAAGCGGCAAAAGCAGCACTTGAAGAGGAACGCAACAACAAGCTTGAAGAGATCAAAAAGAATTTCGAAAGCGACGATGTAGTAAAGGATAAAATTATTGCTTTAAAGAAAGAAGCACTTAACGAGTATAAAAAAGATTTTGAACAAGAAGTACGGGAGTTCAAATCGTCATATAGCTATTTTGATTATAATTTAATGGATATAGAAACATCCAAAAGTGTAGAAAAAGGCGGAGATGAGAAGAAAGCCTATACTCAGACATTTACTGAATCCAATCCCTTGCAGGCGGAAGCTGTCTCTTCTATTGAGTTAGGTAATTATACAAATTCTCCAGGGTTGGATTACTATGAATTGCAGGTACAAGTGAATCAGGAAGAACGTTACTTTACAGGTTCCATCAGCTTGTCGAAATCCATGCTCACAAAATCGGGCTTTAGTGAAGATTATCATGTTTTCAAGGTGGAAAAAATCATCTTCTATTTGCTCTGGGCGGGATCTTTAGCAGCGGTATTCTTATTGTTTACAGTCTGGACGCCAAGTTGGCAGCTGTTTAGCGGCGTTTTGGATGTGGAAGAACGTTTCTATCGTCTAATGCCGGATGTGAAAATAGCTGTTTCGTTTATTTTAGCTTTATTTACTCTATCTGCAATGGAAAACGGGGTTTACCGGATTCAAAATATATTGTATGAATATACAATGTATGGCAGTTTCCGTAATGGAATCGAGCTGATCTTTTTAATAGGAATACAATTTGTTTTATTCAGCGCAACGATATTAACAGCGGTGTGGGCCTATTTATCCATCAAATCGGAAGAGGAACCGTTTAGTGATTCTTTCGTGATGAAAATCGTCCGAGCAGCTCAGGATGCTTTCCTGAATCGCACTATCGGTATTCAAATGACGGCGTTGCTCGCTATCTTTTTCTTAGGGGGCGTAGGGCTGGCCGGTGTGACACTTGAGTTTGGGTTAATCATTGTGTATGCTCCGTTGTTTACCTTTATTTTATTGCCGGCTTTGTATATCTTTTTGCGGCGCATGGGCTATCTAAACCGTGTAATGAAGCAGACTGAGGATATGGCGGCAGGACGACTGACAGCTCCGATAAAAGTAAAGGGAAAATCGCCGATTGCACGCCATGCAGAAAATCTGAATGACCTGCGAAAAGGAATCGAGTTATCGATGAAAGAGCAGGCGAAGAGTGAACGGCTGAAGACAGAGCTGATTACGAATGTCAGCCATGATCTTCGTACACCGTTAACATCGATCATTACGTATACGGACCTTTTGAAAAATCCGGATTTGACAGAAGAGGAAAGAGAAAAATACGTCGGGATTTTAGATCAGAAATCAGCGAAGCTAAAAACACTCATTGAGGATTTGTTCGATGTTTCAAAAATGGCGAGTGGGAACGTGGAGATCATCAAGCAGCGTGTAGATTTAGCTCAAATGCTTCAGCAGGCTGCAGGAGAACATGAAGAAGACTTTACTGCTGCAGGACTTGACTTGCGGGTGGCGATTCATGATCAACCGGTATATGCTGAAGTGGATGGACAGAAATGGTGGCGTGTTGTCGATAATCTGCTTCTGAATGCCCGAAAGTACAGCCTGGAAGGAACACGTGTATATGTTTCATTGCGTACAGTTTCAGGCATAGCGGAATTCTCCGTGAAAAATGTAGCGAAGTATGAGCTCAGCGAAAATGTAGAAGAACTGACGGAGCGCTTCAAACGAGCCGATACATCCCGTCATACGGAAGGCTCAGGACTTGGTCTTGCGATTGCGCAATCTATTGTAGATTTGCACGGAGGCCAAATGAAAATTGAAGTAGATGGTGACCTGTTTAAAGTCATCGTAAAAATTAATACTGTATAAAGATAGTGCACTGCCGGCAACGGCAGTGTACTCTTTTTGTGTTAAGGTGTTGCCGGTTTTATGTTGGCTGAGTTATCAGCAGGTAAAAGATACAGGCTTTACGTGCGGGGATGTTCCCGCGCCATCAAAGCGGGCATTTCCTTTAAAATATCACACTTCCCAAAAAGTTTTTTCCGCCTGGGTTCGATTCACTTTCCCAGACGTGCTATAATTTTTTCAGTGGATTTCTCCATAAAAGAATCCTTCTTTCGGCTTATAGCTGACAAAAAACTGTGATTCTCATTATAAGAAAATAGAGGAGCGTGCACAATATGCGGGTGTTAATGGGAGCGCTCGTCATAGCTTTGTATGGCGGAATTACATTTTATTTAGGTTGGAATTTAAAGAAGTGGCTCGTAGCGCTTCATATTTTCCGCCTTGAACCACTTTATTGGCTTATCCTGTTCATTGTATCGTTTGGGTTTATTTTGGGACGGGTCCATGAACTGCTAAAACCGCTTGCTGTCATCGGAAACTACTGGATGTTCATCCTGCAATACGGATTGATTATTTGTCTTATTGCCAATCTCGTTATGTTGCTGACACCTATTAAAAGTGTAGTATGGATAGGAACAATTGCCGTTGTCTTGCTTGTTGTTTTATTTGGGGTGAAGTATATATAATTGTGTAAAAATGAAAAGTCATTTGAATTCCTGGGAAAGATAGATGTGCGACCAAATATCTTAGGGGGAATTCAAATGACTCAATTACAGTTTACACTAAATCTCGAAGAAATGGAAAATGCAATCCTTCAATCCGATTTAACCGGTGTAGTTAAGTCCTCAATTATTTTACTGCTGAATGAATATATGGAACATGAGAGAGACCATTATATTCAAGCTGATGCATATGAACGCAACGAGGAACGAAAAGCGTATCGAAATGGCTACTATGAACGTGATTATTTGATTTCTCTAGGAAAAATCACGTTAAAAGTCCCACGGACAAGGGACGGACAGTTTACACCGACGATTTTTGAACGCTATCAGCGTATGGACCAAGCGTTTATTTTAAGCATGATGGAAATGGTCATTAACGGTGTTTCCACACGGAAAGTCACACAGGTCGTAGAGCAGTTGGCTGGTGAATCTGTATCGGCTTCTCTTGTATCAAAATTGATGAAAAAGCTGGATCCGATTGTAAAAGAATGGGCCAACCGCCCGCTCGAAACACTACAATACACTCATTTATATGTCGATGCTATGTATATCAAAGTACGTGAAAAACGACGTGTTGTATCAAAAGGTGTCTACATCGCTATGGCGTTGTCAGAACTCGGCAGCTTTGAAGTTCTAGGATTTGCGATTCAGGAAGTTGAGAGCTATCAAGCTTGGTCATGTTTTCTAAAAAGTTTAAAAGCTCGTGGTTTGAATCAACCAAACCTTATCATTTCAGACGCCCATGAAGGATTAAAGAAGGCCATTAAAGAAGTGTTTCTCGGTACATCTTGGCAACGCTGTACCGTTCATTTTAAACGGAATATCTTTAGTTCACTGCCTAAAAAAGATAGTGCACCATTTAAGCGAAAAGTACGGGAAGTCTTCGACCAGCCAACCGAAAAGGAAGCTCGTGAAAAGCTCCAGGAAGTGATGGACTTATACCATGCCAACCCACGATATGAAAAGGCACTAAATGTGCTGGAAGAGGGTTTCGAAGATGCCATACAATTTTTAAATTCACCGGAAAATCTTCACCGGTTTATTAAGTCAACCAATCATCTAGAACGCCTCAATCAGGAGGTACGCCGGCGTGAACGGGTAATTAGAATATTCCCGAATCACCAGTCTGCATTTCGCCTAATTGGTGCCGTTCTTATGCAAATTGACGACGAAGAACGGAAGAAGAAACGTTCTATAAAACCAAAAAAATAAGACGATGCTGCACGGCGAAAATTGGATGAACGAAAAGGCGTGGACGCCTTTTCGTTCATCCAATTCATAACCATATCACACGTACATTTATCTAACAAAGGAATTTTACACAAGATTATGCACTTGACT
>DEQA01000288.1 GCA_002359075.1 Planococcaceae bacterium UBA3378 | reverse complement strand
CCGGTCACAAAGGCTGTAGCTCACTTTGCTGTACCAATGATGCTAGGCATGTCAATGAGTGTCATATATTCTATCTTGAATGCCTATTTCCTTGGGACGTTACATAATACTGCCATGTTAACTGCGCTCGCCTTAACCTTACCGTTATTCGCGATCATAATGGCGCTGGGAAATTTTATTGGTATGGGCAGTGGTACATTTATCTCCCGTTTGCTGGGTGAGAAAAAATATGATGATGTAAAACATGTATCGTCATTCGCCTTTTACAGCAGCTTAGTTCTCGGTCTTATTGTGATAGCTGTCGGCCTCCCGTTAATTGATCAAATCGTTTATGGTCTTGGAGCAACGTCTGACTCCTTCGAATTTACAAAGGACTATGTCACAATTATGATTTTAGGCTCACCATTTGTCATACTGTTCTTCACGCTGGAGAATATCGTGCGCTCAGAAGGTGCGGCAATCACGTCTATGATTGGTATGATTCTCAGCGTTGTCGTGAATATTATTCTAGATGCATTAGTCATTTTCGTCTTCCATTGGGGCGTAATCGGGGTTGCGCTCGCTACGGTAATTTCAAACGTGGTTGCGAGTGCATACTACGCCCTTTATATAGGATATAAAAGTCAATTCTTAACCATTTCAGCAAAATGGTTCAAGGCTACCAAAGCGATTCTGAGTAATGTATTTAAAATTGGGGTTCCCGTCTTTATTATGAGTGTTTTTATGGGTGCAATGTCTCTCATCTTAAACCACTTTCTAATCGAATATGGGGATCAGGCAGTCGCTGCTTACGGGGTTTCATCACGTTTATTGCAATTTCCTGAGTTTATTCTGCTGGGGTTATGTGAAGGGGTAGTACCACTTATCGCCTTTTCTTTTACAGCGAATAAAATGCGCATGAAGCATACAATCGGATTTACCATTAAAACGATGGTGGCGTTAGCCATCGTATTCGGTATTATCGTTTATCTGATATCTGATAACTTAATTAGTTTATTTACGAATGATCCACACTTAATTGAAATGGGGAGCTACATTCTGCATGTAACGTTCTTATCATTGTTTATTTCAGGAATGACCACATTGTTTACAGGTATATTTCAAGCAACAGCACAAGGAACTGCAGCTTTTATTATGTCCATTATCCAAGGAATCACACTCATTCCTGCGTTATTTATCGCGAATCATCTATACGGATTCCACGGCGTCATTTGGTCGCTTGTCATTGCAGATGCCGTTTCATTCCTTGTAGGTGCTATTATGCTGTATGTTTTACGGAACAAATTGCAGCCGGATTTGAATAGTTTAATATAGTAAGTAATAAAATTTACAAAAACTTTAACCTTAACAACTAAACCTATTTCAGTTGTTCTTGATTGATAGGTTTTCCCATTTTCGTCTTCCAAGCATCCATTGAAAGGCTTGTGCAACAATGGCGGTTATACAAGGTTTTTTATTCATCCCACTTGTATAATCAATCTTTTTTGTAAAATGGATAGAAAACATCTTTTCTTCGTGGTTTTTGTGAAGTTGTGCTATATTCAAAGTGTCAGGAGTGATGTAATGAAAAAGTTTTTAACAATTACCGTTATAATTCTTGTTTTCCTCGGAGCAGCTGGCTATGCTGTGTGGCATTTTGGGACAAATATCGCTTCCGAAAAAATAATTGAAAAAGTGGAATCAACTTTAGATGATGAAAATTTAGAAGAAGTAAAATCCTATATTGAGAACGATTCGACGGTTCAAGAAATTGTAAGCGAGGCAGCAACTACAAATCCGGATACTCTTCCCTTCCAAACTAAGGAGGAAGCGACACGTGTGCTAATAAAAAAAGTGGGCGTTACTCGTTTACTTGATATTAAGGAGCAAGTACAAAACGGTTCCATTAGTAAGGATGAAGTATTAGCCGAAATTGAAGGTACACTGTCTGAAGATGAAATTTCTGCTTTGAAATATGTTTTATACAAGGAATTGAATAAATAATACCAGCCATATACTTACACTAACGCCAACCATACGAAAGGCTCGATTCCTCTAATTTGGAATCGAGTCTTTTTTTCTAATGATTCTTCTATTCCTTCTTACACTAAAACGCCCGATTGTGAATAAGAAAAAACACTGCATTTATTGATGCTGCGTTCTCTGTATAACATCGATGCGCTTCATCAGTGAATAACACTATAAATCAGTTCATATTTCTCCACATTTTCATCTGCTTCCACAGGAATGTCCATATTGGTTTCCCCCTGCTGTAAACGGATAAAGTGTCCGTATATTTCAGGGTTCATCTTAATGAGATCCACTCGCTTGCCCTGTGAATATAAATATTCCACGTCTTCTTCAAGCTTATTTATTAGAAAGTCCAACGTTACTCCTCCTCCCCTATTTCAACCTTTTTGGCTTCATTATTTAAAAAGGTACACCTGCTAGAAATTTGTTCATTTTCCCTGTTCTTTATACTCTACTTTCTTTTATCCATTACTTGGAGAATTCAAACAAAACTGCAGTTTTCTGCTGTACGTCTACTTTACTTTTCCGTTTCCTTTA
>DEQA01000186.1 GCA_002359075.1 Planococcaceae bacterium UBA3378 | reverse complement strand
TTTACGACAAGCGGCCGTTGTGAGGTAGGGATCAGTGCAGATGCACAGGCAATCTACTGGAATGGCGAGCATATTTTAAACCGCGCTGATATCGCTCTTCCTGGTAAGCACAACCTTGAGAATATTTTATGTGCTGTTGCAGCATGCTTGCTGTCAGGCTGCGAGCTGCAGGCTATAAAAGAGGTACTTGCTACGTTTGCGGGTGTCCGTCACCGTACCCAGTTTGTACGGGAATGGAAAGGGCGCAAAATCTATAATGATTCAAAGGCAACAAACTGTTTGGCAACAAAGAGTGCGCTTGAGGCATTCGATAAGCCAATTGTGCTGTTGGCAGGGGGATTAGACCGAGGTCATTCGTTCGAAGAGCTGCGTGAGGCGATGAATAATGTAAAGGCAGTGGTAGCTTTTGGAGAAACTGGATCACGTTTCATAGATTTCGCGAAGTCATGCGGGGTAAAGGAAACAGTGGCCGCTACAAATGTGGAGGATGCAGTTGTATATGCAGCCAAGCTGTCAGCAGAAGGGGATATCATTTTGCTGTCGCCGGCATGTGCAAGCTGGGATCAGTACGATAGCTTCGAAATCCGGGGCGATATATTTATTGAGTGTGCTATGAAGTTGTCTTAATACGGTAGGAAAGGATTTTTTCGCTGATCATATATAGACGGTTATTTGTAGGAAGTGCTTTATTGCTTAGCTTTATAGGCATAGTCTTTATTTATTCAGCGAGTGCCTATTGGAGTGAAGTACATTATGCCGGGCAGATGCCATTCTACCTGAAGCAATTGATGTACCTTGCTGTGGCACTGCTGGGTTTTATGTTTGTGAGTAGAAACAAATGGCTGCTGCATGAGAGTTGGTGGCGGTTATTTTATATTATTTCCATTGTTTTATTGATCGCCGTGCTCATTCCAGGCATCGGGTTATGGCGAAACGGATCAAGAAGCTGGCTTGGAATAGGTCCATTAACGTTCCAGCCGGCTGAATTCGTGAAAATAACGACACTTGTTTATTTAAGTGCCGTTCTGGCAAAGTGGAAGCGCGGGGAGCGGGTGATTAAGCTTAAGCATTTCTTCATCCTTCTGCTGCCGATTGGTTTAATCATGATGCAGCCTGATTTTGGCTCCGCCTTCATTTTGATTGTAGCAGCCTTTATTTTGTTTTTTATCGCAAATTATCCATTAAGATTTTATGGACTTTGTATTATGCTTGGAATCGCTGGATTGGCAGGGCTGATTATTTCCGCCCCTTACCGTCTGGCTCGGATACAGGCCTTTATTGACCCGTGGCAGGACCAATTAGGAAAAGGGTTTCAAGCAGTACAATCATTACTTGCAATCGGACCAGCAGGATTATTTGGACATGGCTTTCTAAAAAGTAGACAAAAGTACTTATATTTACCAGAACCGCAGAATGATTTTATTTTTTCTATCATATTAGAGGAAACGGGGTTTATCGGGGGGCTTTGTATTGTATGTATTTTTGCGTGCTTTTTATATAGCGGCTACAAGCTGGCTACACGCGCTGTTTATGCCCGTTATTTTTATATTACAAGTGCATTAGTATCGATGATTGCTGTACAGGCTGCCTTAAATATCGGGGTTGTCATCGGGCTTTTGCCTGTAACGGGGGTTACATTGCCTTTCATCAGCTACGGGGGGACATCACTCGTCATTTTATGGCTGACGGTCGGTATTATCTATTTATTCGGAGCGAATATAGAAGGAGAGGAGGAAGCAACTTGGAAAAAGTAATCGATTTAGAAGACCGTATACCTACGTTCAGGAAAAAACGACGCAGAAGAACAAATTTTAAATTTATTTTATTAACGACACTCTTTCTTTTTCTACTGCTCGTGCTCCTCTACTTCCAGTCCCCGTATAGCGAGATAAAAAAAATTGATATTACGGGTGCTGGGCTTGTAGACAGTACATACTATGAAGAGCTGGCCGGTCTGCATGTAGGGGGGTCGATGTGGAGCATCGATCGTGATGCCATTGAAAAACAGCTGGAAGAGCTCGATTGGGTAAAGTCAGCCCATGTAGAACGTAAGTGGCTCAGTACGGTGCGCATTAAGGTGGAGGAGTGGCAGAAGGTTGCCTACTTGGCAGAGGACCACACTTTTTATCCAATGCTTGAAAATGGGGTTCTGTTTGAAGAAGCGCAGGAACTATTGCCAATCGATGCCCCCATTTTTCATGAATTTGAGGATGAAGAAATACGGAAGAGGCTGCTAAAAGAGCTGGCAAAGCTAAAGCCGGAAGTAGCAGCTCTCATTTCCCAAATTAATGCAACGCCTTCTTCTGCCGATCCTTACGCCATTACACTGTTTATGAATGACGGCTATGAAGTACGGGCGGAGATTACATCACTTGCCGATAAGCTGAATTACTATCCTGCCATTATTGCTCAAATTGAAAGTGAGGAGCAGTATGGAAAGGGCATTATCGATATCGAAGTAGGTCTATCTTATAAACCTTACTCAAAGGAATATGAAGCCATCAATATAGAAGAAGCTATAGAAGAAGCCACAGAAGAACAGGAAGTGAGCGAGGATGAAGAATAATCCTCAAAAACGAGGGGTGTTGAGCCGAAAGTATTTCGCCATCCTCATTGTTTGCATCATAACGGGCTTTATTATAGGGTACTCCTATAATCTGTCAAAGGACAAACGCCAGATCACCTCAAGCGTCACACTGTTCACACAGCAGCCGGATGCATATAGGGAAGAGCTGATTGAACAGCAGGAAAGAAATAAAGAGCTCGCTGAAGAATTGGATGGAATACTGGAGACGATCCGGAAATATGAAAAAGAATATGCAACCCACGAAGACCATTACGATGAGCTGGTGAAAGAGGCTGAGCGTCTCCGTATTTTAATGGGAGAGCTACCTGTGGCAGGAGAGGGGATTTCTGTGACATTGCGTGATGATGATTTTACAGGGGCGGCAAATCCAAATGATTATATTGTCCATGAAAGTCATATTTTTAACGTCATCAATGAGATGAAAATTTCCGGGGCTGAAGCGATTGCTATTAATGGCCAGCGTTTAAAGACCAATTCTTTCATCAGCTGTAATGGCCCCGTGATCACGATTGATGGAAATCAATATCCGGCTCCTTTTGTAATAGAAGCAGTCGGCAATCAGGATGGATTAATTGGCGCTTTAGAAATTAACGGCGGTGTATTTGACCAATTGTTAAACGATAATGTCGTAGTAAGCGTAGAAAAGAAAGAACAAATCGTAATGCCATCTATAATGAAAGGGAACTTGTAGGGTGGACGTATGAAAAAAAAAACAATCATTCATATTACCGTTATATCGTTTATCATCGGTTTCATGCTCGCTGTCCAGTACAATACGGTCCAAAGCCCTAAAAAGGTAGAAACGACGGATATATGGGAAATTCGACAAGAACTGTCAGATGAAAAATTACGTCACTCACAGCTGCTGACACAAATTCGCCAAGCACAGGAAACCATCCGGCAATATGAAGATGAAGAACTGGACAATCCCGAAGCGATATTAACCCGGACGGTTGATCAATTACAGGCTGCTGCGGGAATAAAGGAAGTCAGCGGGCCGGGCCTTATCATGAATATCGATCCATCGGAAGAATTAATAGATTATGGTTATACAGTGGAAGAAATTTCGCCGCAGCTTTTAATTCGACTTGTTAATGAAATTTACCGCTACAAAGGCCATTATGTAGAAATTGCAGGCCAGCGACTTGTCCATTCATCGGCTATTCGGGATATCAATGGCAAAACAACTGTCAATGGCGTACCTATTGGTAAAGTGGATATTGAAATTAAGGTGGTGACAGAAACAGAGGAAGAAGCCTCTAAGCTGTATAACTATTTATTAGCATCTTCTTTTATGGACGAGTTTTTTATTGATAATATGCTGTTGACCGTAGAAGAGCCACAGCCTTCTATTACAGTAGATGCGGCAGATATGGAAATTAGAAGTACTTATTTGACAGAATATAAAGGAGATTAGCTTATGTGGCTCCCACTGCTGGGATTAATTTTAGGGATCGGGCTTGGAGTTTTAACCGATCTGGAAATTCCTACTGTGTATGAAAATTATCTTTCAATTGCTGTGCTCGCCGCGCTGGATACGATGTTTGGCGGTATTCGGGCCCAATTGCAGCAAGTATATGATGACAAAGTATTCATCAGTGGATTCTTTTTCAATATTGCTCTTGCAGCAGGGCTTGCCTTTTTAGGTGTCCATATTGGGGTAGACCTGTATTTAGCGGCAATTTTTGCCTTCGGAGTACGCCTTTTTCAGAACATCGCCGTCATTCGCAGGATATTAATTACGAGATGGGAAGAAGCTAGGGTAAAAAAGAGTGGAAAATCATCAGAATCAAGTTAAAATTTGATTACAATAGGTAATTTACTTAGACATTGATTAGGTTTTACAATAGAATGAAAAAAAGGAGCAATTAAAGGAGGTGCAACGAGTTGAATCATCAAGATATTTATATTTCTTTAGATATTGGTTCATCTTCTATTAAAGTACTAATAGGTGAAATGAGCGACAGCCAATTACATGTAATTGGTGTCGGACAAGTAAAATCAAACGGCATTCGTAGAGGTGCAATTGTAGATATAGATGCCACAGTTCAATCTATTAAAAAAGCGGTTGAACAGGCTGAAAGAATGACAGGATTAAAGATTGAGGAAGTTGTACTCGGGGTACCGGCAAATCAAACTGTCCTCCAGCCTGTAAAAGGAGTAGTTGCAGTAAATGGAGACGGCAGAGAAATCTCGGATGATGACTTGGCACGCGTATTGAGTTCAGCTGAAAGCATCGCAACGCCACCTGAAAAAGAGATTGTGAACTTATTGCCAAAACGGTACACAGTGGACTTGCTATCTGAGATTAAAGATCCGCGAGGCATGATTGGCACGCGCCTCGAAGTCGATGCAACGCTCATTATGACGTCTAAAACATTATTGCACAATGTTTTACGCTGTGTGGAGCGAGCCGGCCTGAGCGTGCGGGAAATCTATCTACAGCCTTTAGCAGCAGGTTATTATGCTTTAACAGAAGATGAAAGAAATCAAGGTACTGCCTATATTGATTTAGGTGGTGGTTCAACAACGGTTGCTGTTTTTGAAGATGGTCTGCTGACACATACAGGAATTGTAGGTATGGGCGGCGATCAAATTACAAAAGATTTGTCAATTGTATTGGAAACATCCACAGAACAGGCAGAGAAAATCAAAAAGCAATATGGCCATGCATTTTTTGATGATGCCTCAGATGACCAGCTGTTTGAAGTTCAAATAGACGGGACAAACATGACACAGCAATTTAGCCAGCGTTACATTGCTGAGATCATTGGAGCACGTGTAGAAGAGATTTTCGAATATGTGTTAGATGAACTGTCCCGGCTTGGTGTCCGTGATTTACCTGGGGGTATTGTACTGACAGGTGGAGTTGCGTCATTGGAAGGAATTGGACAACTTGCTCGTCAAGTCATGCAGCTTAGAGTGCGTATACATACACCAGACTATATCGGTGTTCGAGATCCTGGATTCACAACAGCAGTAGGGCTGATTCGTTACGCGCATTCAGATGATGAATTTTATGGTAGGAGCTCAGAAATGCAGCCTGTTTCTGGATCCGTACAACCAACTCCTCCCAAAAATAAGTCTACTGCACCTGAGAATAAAGTCGATCATGGAAATAAGGCGACTATTATGGATAAAGCCAAAAGATTCTTTAATAACTTTTTCGAGTAAAGATAAAGCTAGGAAGTAGGAGGAGACAAAATGTTAGAGTTTGATACTAGTATAGATCAAGGCGCAGTCATTAAAGTAATCGGAGTGGGCGGTGGTGGAAACAATGCCGTCAACCGGATGATTGAACATGGTGTGCAGGGCGTCGATTTCATTGCGGTAAATACAGATGCTCAGGCATTGGAACAATCTAAGGCGTCTTATAAGCTTCAAATCGGCGGGAAATTAACACGTGGTCTTGGAGCTGGGGCGAACCCCGAAGTGGGGAAAAAAGCCGCTGAGGAGAGCCGTGAGCAGCTAGAAGAAGTATTACGCGGAGCAGATATGGTATTCGTTACAGCGGGTATGGGCGGAGGAACCGGTACAGGTGCTGCCCCTGTAATCGCACAAATTTCTCGTGATTTAGGAGCCCTAACTGTCGGTGTTGTAACACGTCCTTTCACATTTGAAGGACGTAAGCGTCAAACGCAGGCGGTCGGCGGGATCTCCAATTTAAAAGAAGCAGTGGATACGCTTATCGTTATTCCAAATGATAAATTGCTGCAAATTGTTGATAAATCAACACCGATGCTTGAAGCATTCCGTGAGGCGGACAATGTACTTCGACAAGGTGTACAGGGGATTTCCGATTTAATCGCGACACCTGGTTTAATTAACCTGGACTTTGCGGACGTAAAAACAATTATGTCTGATAAAGGATCTGCGTTAATGGGTATCGGGATTGCAACCGGTGAAAACCGTGCAACTGAAGCTGCAAAGAAGGCTATTTCAAGTCCGCTGCTTGAAACGTCCATCGATGGCGCAAAAGGTGTCATTATGAACATTACAGGTGGAATGAACCTGTCTTTATATGAAGTGCAGGAGGCAGCTGATATTGTGGCATCCGCTTCGGATGAAGAGGTAAACATGATTTTCGGTTCGGTTATTAATGAAAATCTAAACGATGAAATCATTGTTACGGTGATTGCTACCGGCTTCTCAGATGATATTGCAACGGGAACATCTTCAGGGTCAACATTAGGTGGTCGTCCACTTGGAGGGCATACACCGCCGCCAATCCAGCAGCATGCACGTCCTGAACAGCCTGTGCAGGCAGAACCAGTACGTCAAGCTCCACCACAGGAAGAACAATTAGATATTCCAACGTTTTTACGTAATCGTCGAAACCGTCACTAATTAGTAGGAGGGCCGTCTTAAAAGTTATTTTAAGGCGGCTCTTTTATTGTGATCTTTCGCAGAAGGATTGAACCATCTCTAAAGGCTGACTGATAGGCATTGCTTATCGGTCAGCTTTTTTTGTTCCGGGAACACAATTAGTTTAAAAGCAATTGTCGTTTTAGCTCGTTTTTTGTAAAGCAATTTATGAAAAAGCATTCACTGTTTTGACAAATTCTACAACCTCTTCGTGCTAGGGTATATGTAGGAGGTTTTTTTGCATGGCTGGGGAATGGCTGCTTCTAGTGAACACGCTCTATAACTATATGTTGCTTACATTTACAGCAACGATCACGGACACACGCGTTGCGAAAGTTCGCTTATGGACAATGGCAGCGCTCAGCGGTTTGATTGGGCTGTTGCTTTATCCATCCGTGCTTGGCGTATTCATAAGTTTTCTTGTGCTATTGCCAACGTTCCCGATACAAGCAACGCTCTATAGACAGGCAATTGTACTTTTTATCGCAACGTTTATAGTAGGTGGTCTTTTAACGACTATACAATCATATGCTAGCAATAAATACGACATGCAGATTTTATGGCTGTTGCTGGCAGCATTGGCTCTTATTTTTCTTGTGAGGCGTTATCGACTACGTTGGCAAGTTCGACAAAATCACTTTTATACGACATGTACTGTTGAATTTTTAGGACAGCCGTTTTCACTTGCTGCCTTTATTGATACAGGCAATACATGCATAGAGCCGATCAGCGCCTTGCCGGTCCATTTTGTTTCTTTGCAGGCGATGAAGACCGAGCTGCCGACCGATTTTGTACAGGCACTCATGAGCTGGCGGCAGGAGGCACCGTATGATTTGCAGATGTTTTCAACGGAAATCCAAAAATTGGTACGTGTTGTTCCTATTCAAACTGTGCAGGGGGATACGCTTGCACTGGCTTTTCGCACTAACAGGTTATCGATGGATGAACAAACTGTTCATGGACATTATGTGGTATTCACAGCGAAGGATACAAAATTTCCAAAACAAGTAGAGATCATTCTCCATGTGTCTATGCTTCCTATTCTATAAACAAAGGGGGACAATCATTGTTTCAAAAGCTACGCTTATTTTTTCTAAACATTTGGCGGAAAATATCGCGCCAAGGAACATACTATATAGGAGGACATGATGCCTTGCCAGTGCCACTAACTAGAGAAGAAGAATTAACTGTTGTCAAAGCGTTTATGGATGGTGACTTACATGCGCGTGATACATTGATTGAGCGCAACCTACGTCTTGTTGTATATATTGCAAGACGTTTTGATAATACAGCTACACCCATTGAAGATTTAATCAGTATCGGCTCCATTGGATTAATCAAAGCAATCGAAACATTCAATACGGAAAAAAATATTAAATTGGCCACATACGCCTCACGTTGTATTGAAAATGAAATCTTAATGCATCTGCGTAAAACAAGCCGTATGAAGAGTGAAGTGTCACTGGATGAACCGCTTAATTCGGATGCGGACGGAAATGAGCTGCTGCTGTCGGATATTTTGGGAACAGAAGAGCATATCATTTCGGATGATGTAGAGAGAAAATTGCAGCGGCAGCATATGTTCCATGCGATTAATTGCTTGAATCCGCGTGAAAAATATATTATGGAATGCCGTTTCGGTCTTAATGGAAAAACAGAGATGACACAAAAAGAAGTGGCAGATCATCTTGGTATATCGCAATCGTATATTTCCCGTCTGGAAAAGAAAATTATATTGGATTTACGAGAGTATTTAAATGAACCAATTGCATAATTGGTTGAATTTGGCGTAGGTCAAAAACGCATAGTCTCATCTCATAAGGACAAACTGAACGATAAAAAAGTTCGGAGGAAAAGAGATGGTTCGTATGAAAGTTGAACTATGTGGAGTTGACACATCAACGTTACCTATTTTAAAACACGAAGAAATGAAAGCTTTATTCGAACGTATGCAAGCAGGCGAAGAAGAGGTACGTGAACAGCTGGTTATGTGCAATCTGCGGCTTGTACTGAGCATAGTTGGACGTTTTTCCTATCGCGGAGAGCAGGCGGATGACTTATTCCAAGTAGGCTGCATCGGCTTACTAAAGGCTATCGATCATTTTGACCTGAAGCATAATGTAAGATTTTCTACGTATGCTGTACCGATGATTGTCGGCGAAATACGACGTCATCTGCGCGATCATCATGCACTCCGAGTATCTCGTTCACTCCGGGATATTGCCTATAAAGCAATGCAAGCAAAAGAACAGTTTGTACTTGAACATTTATATGAACCGACACTTGGGCAGATTGCCGAGATGCTCGAAATGAAACAGGAAGATGTGTTATATGCGTTAGATGCTATTCAAGATCCGATGTCGCTTCAAGAGCCGATTTATGCAGATGGTACCGACCCCGTTTACATGCTTGATCAGTTAAAGGGGGATGTTTCGGAAGATCAATGGGTAGCCTATGTGTCGGTAAAGGAAAGCATGCAGAAATTGGATGAGCGTCAGCAATTAATTGTGGCAAAACGTTTTTACTATGGGGAGACCCAGACAGAAATCGCAAAGACGCTGGGAATTTCACAAGCCCAAATTTCACGTTTAGAAAAAAGTGCCATTGCTTTAATGCAGAAAGATTATAAGTTTGATTAAAGCGCACATTTCGTGCGCTTTTCTTAGAGATAAGAAACTATATCCTTTTCGAGTAACGGTATTGTCTAGGCATTCGCATCCGCTGCTCGGGGTCACTTCGGGGCAACAGGAGGTTGGTCACAAAGGTGTTGCCACAGGACGTGGCGGTTTTAGCCTTTGTTCTTTGGCTATTCTCCAGTGCTTGTCGCAGCAAAACGGATGCGAATGCACTTTTCTTAAAAGGAGGATTGGATGCGTTTTTCCATTGTGCAGCAGAAGGAAATGATCGAGGCGGGAAGCGGGCGGTTTATCGGTTATATCATCGATGCCGAAATTAATGAACAGAGTGGGTATATAGACTATTTTTTTGTATCCCAGCCGAGAAAGTTTTACCAGCTCATTCAGGGGGAAGAAAGTGTAAAAAAGGTAGCAATTAGTGATATTCTCATAATAGGCAAGGATGTCATTATAGTAAAAAGTGTCTCCACATAGGTCACGCTATGCATTGATAAATCGTGTTTAGCTTGATACAATAGGGGAAACTAATGATGTAAAGTTGGGAGTAAAGTGACAAAAGTTATTGATAATCTAGAGAGAATTCAAGCCAATATAAATCAAGTGAAACTACGAGCAGGTGTCTCACAGAATGTGAATATTGTTGCAGTTACAAAGCAGGTTGATGTAGCGCGGACAAAAGAGGTCCTGGAGGCCGGACTTGTGCATTTAGGGGAGAACCGTCCAGAAGGATTACATACAAAGCAGGAACAAATCAAATCTGGCGCCCACTGGCACTATATCGGCACACTACAGACACGAAAAGTAAAACAAATCATTAATAATATTGATTTTTTACATTCATTGGACCGATTGAGCCTGGCAGAAGAGATTGAAAAACGTGCAGAGAAGCCGGTAAAGTGCTTTATCCAGGCCAATGTATCTGGAGAAGAGTCTAAGCATGGCTTACCGCATGAAGAGGTAATACCATTTATCAAGCAGTTGGCCTCCTATTCAAAAATTGAAGTTGTCGGATTGATGACGATGGCACCGAATACGGAGGATGAAGACGTAATTCGTGAAGTGTTTCGGGAACTAAAAAAACTTCAGCAGGAAGTTGTCGCCTTACAGCTAGCATACGCACCATGTACGGAGCTTTCGATGGGCATGTCAAATGACTATGAAATTGCCATCGAAGAAGGAGCAACATTTGTAAGAATTGGAACGGCTCTTGTTGGATGACGAAAGAAGGGACGATGGATGAGCATGAAAAACATCATTAAAAACTTCTTCTATTTGGAAGAGGAAGAAGAGGATCACGTAGTACGTGAGGAATCAGATAGAGCTCCTGTGATGAAACAGCAACAGTCTGAAGTGCCTGCCCCAGCGATCAATAATCGTTTTAAAAAAGAGCGCAAAATCGTTCCACAGCAACCGCAGCATGCACCAGCTCCGGCACAGAATAATGTAGTAAGCCTGCATACAGCAGCTTCTGCAAAGGGAGCAAAAGTCGTGCTGGTGGAACCGCGTGTATATGCAGAGGCGCAGGATATTGCCGAAAATCTTCGTAACAAGCGTGCCACTATTGTCAATTTACAGCGCATTGATCGTGATCAGGGAGTGCGAATCATCGACTTTCTAAGCGGTACAGTATATGCTTTAAACGGAGATATCCAACGTATCGGTAATAATATTTTCCTTTGTACACCAGACAACGTAGAAGTATCAGGAGAAATATCTGACTATATTATCGATGAAATTTAGATGCTAGAGAGGTAAATAAATGATTTATTATATTATTGGGCGCGTATTTACGATTTATACGTTTATGCTCTTTGCTTACATTCTGCTATCATGGGTGCCGGCAGCACAAAATTCAGCTGTAGGACGCTTTTTAGCGGCAGTATGTGAACCTTATTTAGGCTTTTTCCGCAAATTTATTCCACCAATTGGTATGATTGATTTCTCACCAATTATTGCGTTATTTGCACTGCAGTTTATTGAGAAGGGCGTATTTATCCTTCTGAGCTACATTGTGGCGTAATTATTTCCCCGTACAGTCGTACTGTAGGGGGATTTTCTTTAGTACAAGGAGTGGCCGAAAAAAATGGAGCATTTAATCCAGCATTTTAGAAAAGATGAGCAGCCTTTTATCGAACAGGTCGTAGGATGGCAAAGAGAAGTAGAGGACCGCTATGCTCCGAAACTGACAGATTTCCTCGATCCAAGACAGCGTTTTATCGTTACGTCTGTGATCGGCCAGTCTGATGATTTAGCAGTGTATACACAAGGCGTATTTGAACAATCAGAGCGGATGCGTGTTATGATTGCCCCTTCCTATTTCATCCCGGAAGAGGAGGACTATCAAATTACTGTGTTTTCTATTAACTACCCATCAAAATTTGTACAGCTGCGGCATCCTGATGTACTAGGGGCCCTGCTTTCTGTTGGCATCGAGCGCAGCAAGTTTGGAGATATACGGGTAGCGGAGAATACTGTTCAATTTGCCGTGGCGACAGAGGTGGCTGATTATGTCCGGGCCCACTTGTCAAGTATCGGAAAAGTAAAGGTGCATCTTGACGAAATAGGAACAGAGCCGCTGCTCCTGCTGGATGAAGAATGGGTGGAGAGTACGACAACTGTTTCTTCCATGCGTCTTGACGTGGTACTGGCGACAGTACTCAATATTTCCAGACAGAAATCGCAAAATTTAATTGCTGCTGGACGTGTGAAAGTGAATTGGACAGTAAGAGAACAGGTGTCCTTTGAACTGCAGGAAGGCGATATTCTTTCTGTGCGAGGTTTTGGCCGCCTGAAGGTCATTATGACAGAAGGCAGAACGAAAAAAGACAAAATTCGTCTTCAAATCGGCCGTTTAGAGCAAAAACAGTAAAACAAAACAAAAATTACGGAAAAATAGATGCCAATCAAGCGGCAACAAAGTATAATGATTACTAAATAGTAACGGGTAAAGGGGAGTAACGACATGCCATTATCACCACTTGATATACATAACAAGGAGTTTACGAGGGGATTCCGGGGTTACTCGGAAGACGAAGTAAACGAATTTTTAGATCAAATCATTAAAGATTATGAGATTATCTTGCGTGAGAAAAAAGAGCTTGAAGATCGAATCAAGACGATGTCAGAGCAGATGACCCACTACAATAATTTGGAGGACACCCTGCAAAAATCGATCGTTGTAGCACAGGAAGCAGCTGAGGAAGTACGCCGCAATTCTCAAAAAGAAGCGAAACTGATTGTAAAAGAAGCTGAGAAGAATGCGGATCGTATTGTCAATGAAGCTTTGACAAAGGCGCGCAAAATAACTATTGAGATCGATGAACTGAAAAAGCAATCAAAAGTTTTCCGCAATCGCTTCAAAATGTTGGTAGAAGCGCAGCTTGATCTATTAAATACGGACGATTGGGATAAGCTCTTGGAATATGATATCCCAATGACGGATATTTCTGAGCATACACGTGAAAAATTACAGACAAGTAATGAAGATTAATGTTCAAATTAGCCGGAAAAGCTTGACGAATGTCAAGGATTTTTCATATACTGATACTCAAAAGACGTTTATATGTTTAATCGGCTAAGATAGAGACAGTACGTAAAAAAATGGCGTTTTAGCGATTCGGGGATGGTGAAAGCCCGGACAATGCGTTTTTTATGGAAAATCACTCTGGAGCTGGTACGCTGAACAAAGTAGGCGGACCCGTGATACGCGACGTTACAGCGGCTAAGAGGCAGAACGGAATCTAACTGGACGTTCTGCAAATTAGGGTGGTACCACGGAATAACAGCTTTTCGTCCCTTTTAGGGATGAAAGGCTTTTTTTTATTTTTTATAAATGGATCAACTAGGAGGATTACAAAATGGTGGAGTACAAAGACACATTATTAATGCCGAAAACAGATTTCCCGATGCGCGGTGGCCTGCCGACAAAAGAGCCGCAAATCCAAGCCAAATGGGATGAGATGGATATCAATAAGCTAGTGAATGAACGCACGAAGGACCGTCCGCATTTCGTACTGCATGATGGCCCTCCATATGCAAACGGAGACATCCATATCGGCCATGCATTAAACAAAGTGCTGAAAGATATGATTAATCGTCATAAATCAATGACTGGCTACCATGTACCGTACGTGCCAGGCTGGGATACACACGGTCTGCCAATCGAACAGGCTTTAACGAATAAAGGCGTCAAACGTAAGGAGATGTCTGTTGCGGAATTCCGTGAGCTTTGCGAAAAGTATGCTTACGAGCAAATCGACAGCCAGCGTTCACAGTTTAAGCGACTTGGGGTGCGCGGTGACTGGGAAAATCCATATATCACGTTAAAACCCGAGTTTGAAGCGCGTCAAATTGAAGTGTTTGGAAAAATGGCGGAAAAGGGCTATATCTATAAAGGGCTTAAACCGGTTTATTGGTCTCCATCTTCTGAATCTGCTTTAGCAGAAGCGGAAATCGAATATAAAGACGTAAAATCGCCTTCTATCTATGTAAGCTTCCCAATCAAGGATGCAAAGGGCGTTGTACCTGCGGATGCAAAATTCATTATCTGGACGACAACACCTTGGACATTGCCGGCTAACCTGGGGATCTCATTGAATCCGGAATTTACGTATGTGGTAGTGGCAGTAGAGGATAAAAAATTCATCATCGCAAAAGAGCTGCTTGAAAATGTAGCCAATGCAATCGGCTGGGAAAACTATGAAATCATTCAGGAAGTACAAGGAACGCAGCTTGACCGCGTAGTGGCGAAACATCCATTCTATGACCGCGATTCATTAGTGATGGTTGGTGACCATGTAACAGCTGAAGCTGGTACAGGATGTGTTCATACAGCACCTGGACACGGGGAAGAAGACTACAATATTGGCCGTGAATACAATCTTGACATTTTATCTCCGGTAGATAATCGCGGCTGCTATACAGAAGAAGCGCCGGGCTTTGAAGGTATCTTCTATGATGATGCAAACAAATTAGTAACAGAAAAGCTGAAAGAAGTCGGCGCATTAGAGAAACTAAGCTTCTTCACACACTCTTATCCACATGACTGGCGGACGAAGAAGCCGGTTATTTACCGTGCTACACCACAATGGTTTGCTTCGATTGATGCATTCCGTGATGAGCTGTTACAGGCAGTGACAGATACAACGTTCACACCATCATGGGGAGAAACTCGCCTTTACAATATGATCCGTGACCGTGGGGACTGGGTAATTTCCCGTCAACGCGCATGGGGTGTTCCGATTCCGATTTTCTATGCGGAAAATGGTGAGCCGATCATCACACCGGAAACAATTGCCCATGTGGCTAAGCTGTTCCGTGAGCATGGTTCAAACATCTGGTTCCAAAAAGAGGCAAAAGAATTATTACCGGAAGGCTTTACACATCCAGGCAGCCCGAACGGTACTTTCACAAAAGAAAATGACATTATGGATGTATGGTTTGATTCAGGTTCATCCCATCAAGGTGTACTTGTAGAACGCGGCATGAAGTACCCGGCAGACCTTTATTTAGAAGGCTCTGACCAATACCGCGGCTGGTTTAACTCATCATTGATCACATCTGTAGCAATCAATGGCTACGCACCTTATAAAGGCCTGCTGTCTCACGGTTTCGTTTTAGATGGCGAAGGACGGAAGATGTCGAAGTCTTTAGGAAATGTCATCATTCCGCAAAAGGTAATGGATCAGTACGGTGCAGATATTCTTCGTCTATGGGTAGCATCTGTTGACTATACAGCGGATGTTCGGATCTCAATGGATATGCTGAAGCAAGTATCGGAAGTATACCGTAAAATCCGTAACACACTTCGCTTCCTGCATGGAAATGTTGCAGACTTTAACCCGGCGACAGACCGTGTAGCATACGAAGACTTACGTGAGATGGATCAATACATGTTTATGCGCATGCAGGACGTATTAAAAGCTGCACGTACTGCTTATGAACGTTATGAATTTTCTACGGTATATCATGTAATCAACAACTTTGTAGCAATTGAATTGTCATCATTCTATCTTGATATTGCAAAAGACGTCGTGTATATCGAAGGGGTAGACAATAAAGACCGTCGTGCTATGCAGACAGTGATGTATGATACATTGCATATGCTGCTGAAAGTATTAACACCAATCATCCCTCATACGACTGAAGAATTATGGGGCTATCTTGGTGCTGAGGAAGCATCGATTCAATTGACAGATTTCCCTGAAGTAGAAGAAAAAGAAAACTTCGGACAGCTTCGTGAAAAGTGGTCAAAAGTAATTGAAATCCGTAACGAAGTATTGAAAGCGTTAGAAGAGGCCCGAAATGCGAAGGTGATCGGAAAATCGCTTGAAGCAAAAGTGTTAGTTTATGCAGACAGCGAAACAGCAGCATTACTAAATGATGCAAACATCGATTTCGCACAGTTGTGTATCGTGTCGCAATTCACACTGGCAGGCAGCAAAGAGAACGCACCTGGCAATGCGTTGGTGCTTAACCAAATGGCACTTGTTGTAGAAAAAGCAGACGGCGAAAAATGTGAACGCTGCTGGACAATTTCAGAAACAGTCGGCACAAATGAAGCACATGCTGCATTATGTGCGCGTTGTGCGGAAGTTGTAGAAAAATATTACGTATAATGAGAAAAAGCTGGCGGGGCAACCCTCCAGTTTTTTTATTTGGAAGGAAAAACCACATTTGCTCTTACCTGTTTGTATGCCCAATAGTATAATGAAATGAATCTATTAATCGTTGCAAAATAATAGTTTCTTATAGAAGTAGAAGGGGTAACGAAAACGGAAAAGGTGGGATGCGTGAATGAAACGAAAATGGGGTTTGGCTGTTTTAGCGGGCATGTTGTGTGTTGGTTTCAGCGGGTCTTCTGCACATGCTGCATTTGTAGATATTGCGGGGAATACACACGAAACGGCCATTAAGCAATTATATGAACAAGCTATTATCGGTGGTTATTCAGATGGTACATACAAGCCGGATGTCAACATTACACGTTCACAGGTTGTTCGTCTGTTAGGAAGATTTATCGCAAGGCAAGGCTATGAAGTTCCGGAGGATGCATTAACGGATGAACGCTTTGAAGATGTTCCGATAAAAAGCGATGAGGAACTATTACAGCTAAGTGCGCTGCTGTATGAGGAAGGAATGTTCCAAGGTGCTTCCGGCTATCTGGATCCGAATAATAATATGCAGCGGCAGCATATGGCTGTTGTAATTGTCCGCATGCTGCAAGATGTATTTGGTATGGATTTAATAGCTGACTATAAACAGGCAGGATTTAAAACTTCCATCACGGATATACATAAAGCAATGGATAATGAAAAGCGGGAAGCTATTACGGCGCTTGAATATGCAGGAATTACATTGGTAAAGCAATTCAATCCGGCTAATACTGTAACGCGTGGCCAGTTTGCTTCATTTTTATTGAGAGCTCTGCAAACAGCAGATGCGGAAGTAGAAAAGGGACCCAGAATGTCAGAGCCATCTGGCGAACCAATCGGCCAGACTGAAGAAACGCTGAACTTAGCAGGTGAGCAGGAATTATTACCGGAAGCTCAAGAAAACAAAAATGAAGCGGAACAGGCAGCAGAAGATATATTGAACGGTGAAGAAACCCAAATAACGGAGAATAAGGAACTCGGTACTGAAGATGTAAAAGTAGAGCAGGAGGTAGATTATACAAACGTAAAAAATGCCACAATCGCAGACGGTACGCCATTATATGCCTCTCGCAATATGAAAAATAAAATAGGTGTATGGCAAAATGGATCGTTTATTGTGCCTATCACTTATTTGGCTGATAAACATTTAGTAATTGTTTCAGCGGGCGGCGAAAAATATTATGTAACGCCCGATGCTGTTATACCTGCTGCTGAAGAGACCGTTAACGAAGGCAGTACCGTTTTAGGTGCCGTCCGTACAGAGCAAGCATATCAATTGACGGATGCACCGAATGGAAAAGCCATTCTTTCAGGCAGCCGGGTGACAAAGCTTCAGGTTGTCGGGGTTACAGATAAATACTATAAGGTAAAACTAGGCCCGAAAGAAGGGTATATTGCTCTTAGCCAGACATATATTAATACCCGGAAAAATATAAAACTTGCCGACGCTACGACGTTTTCAGCTGGAGGAAAAGCAGCGGGGGAGTTGGCGGCAGGTGCAGTCATTAAGGCATCAGGGTATGATGACACTCATTATCAGATTCTCGTAAGCGGTAAAACCTACACATTCCTCCGCCAGGCAGTAGTAGAAACGGACGAAGCAACAGGTATGACAGCCGTAGTACCATCAAAATATCCGGAGACCATTACGGCTCAGGCAGATACAGCTGTTACGCTTTCATCAGGCAAAGTGATCGGAAAAATAAAAGCAAATACAGAGGTAGAGCTGAAGAATATCACTGCTTCATCAGGAATTATTGAATTTTTAGGCGGAGCTGGTTATATAGACCTTGGTGATTTTACGCATACGGATATCATCGACCCGACAAAAAATGTGACCCATCAGGAGATGGAATATCAGTTGAAGGTATTCAGCTTACTTTATCCGGAATTTACCGAGCTGAAGACAATCGGAACATCCGTTGAAGGACGTCCTATTTATGCACTCCGAGTAGGAAACGGGAAAAAGGAAATATTGATGGATGCTTCCATGCATGCACGGGAGCATATGACGACTAATGTGCTGATGGAAATGATCGACCAGTATTCCTACCACTATATAAGAGGATCGAAATTCGGCTCCTATCAAGTGAATACCGTACTTGATCAGGCAAGTATATGGTTCGTCCCGATGATGAACCCGGATGGTGTGACACTTGTACAAAACGGCTTGAATGCTGTGGCCAATAAAGATTTAGTGAAAAAAATAAATGGCAGCTCCAATGTTTCCCGCTGGAAGGCAAATGTACGGGGAGTGGATCTAAACCGTAATTTTGATGCGACATGGAGCTCTATCATTTTAACGCCGCCGTATAATGTGCCTGCTTTTAAAAACTATAAAGGGACTGCTCCCTTTTCCGAACCGGAGTCACAGGCGCTGCGGGATTTTGTAGCAGCACGTCCGTTTAAATCGTATATTACGTATCATTCTTCCGGCCAAATTATTTATTGGGGCTATGACAGTATGAGTAATCATTCGAGGAACTATAATTTAGTGAAAAGTGTAGCGAATGTAACAGGCTATTCTATTGTTCCGCCGAATCCTAAAAAGCCGAGCGCTGCCTCTGAATCATGGTTTACGAAAGTGACAAAGATGCCGGCGATGACAGTGGAAATCGGAAAATACACAGGAGAAGGCCCGCTGTCATTCAGCGAGTGGAATGATATTTGGCAACGAAATCAGACAGTAGGATTAATCGGTGCAACTGAGGCAAGTAAACGATAAACAAGATACATTAACCGTTTCTGTAGGCTTCCTGACAGTGATCATTGTGTCCATGATTGACCGGAAAGTACCTGCCGATATAAATGAATTCATGGTAAAGGTGCATTCAAAGGAGTCTGAAACAGCCTAGTAGGATATACGCCTTGCATTGTTGAGAAATCAGCAATGCTTTTTTTGTTTTCCTTCTCCTTCCTATGGTAGAATAGATAAGATATCGTGTAGGGGGCGTCTAATGTGTATAAGTATTATAGTTTAGCCGCGCTTGTTATTTTTCTGGACCAGATAACAAAGTGGATGGTAGTTAAAAATATGGAGCTTGGTGAACGGATAGCAATCTGGGACCCGTGGCTTGGCCTCCTGTCTCATCGAAACCGCGGAGCAGCGTGGGGGATGCTGGAAGGTCAAATGTGGCTCTTTACAATTGTGACAATTGGTGTCATTGGGGCAATTGTTTATTTTTATCATACCGAGGCAAAAGGAAAGCCGTTTTTCCAGATAAGTTTAATGATTTTATTAGGCGGGGCGGTCGGGAACTTTATTGACCGGTTATTTTTTGGAGAAGTAGTGGATTTCGTGGATGTACTTATTCCGGTGATCAATTACCATTTCCCGATTTTTAATATTGCGGATGCCGCATTGACAATTGCAGTGATCATGCTGCTAATCGCCATTATACTAGATGATCGAACAGAAAAGAAAAAGGTGAAAAAATGATTGAAACATATACAATTGAAGAACAATATGCCGGAGAGCGCATTGACAAGGCATTATCAAGCCAGCAATCTGAATGGTCACGTACGCAGATTAGCAACTGGATCACAGAAGGTCTTGTGAAGGTGAACGGAGAAGCGGTAAAAGCGAAGTATAAGGCGAAGGCTGGGGATATCGTAGAAATTGATGTACCGGAAGCTGAGCCCCTTGAAGTAGTAGCAGAAGACCTGCAGCTTGAAATCGTTTATGAAGATGCTGATGTGCTTGTTGTGAATAAGCCCCGAGGCATGGTAGTACATCCGGCGCCAGGGCATTTGACAGGTACTCTTGTGAATGGACTGATGTACCATTGCCAAGACTTATCCGGTATTAATGGCGTTTTGCGCCCGGGTATTGTCCATCGTATCGATAAAGATACATCCGGCCTTTTAATGGTTGCGAAAAATGATAAGGCACATGAAGGCTTAGTGAATCAGCTTGTGAATAAAACCGTAACACGCAAATATACAGCGCTTGTTCATGGCCATATTGCCCATGACAAGGGGACAATCGATGCACCAATCGCCCGTGACCCGAAAGACCGTCAAAAGCAGGCAGTGGTGGATGGTGGAAAGCATGCTGTGACCCACTTCCACGTCATTGAACGCTTAGGTGATTATACACTTGTAGAATGCCGTCTTGAAACAGGCCGTACACACCAGATCCGCGTTCATATGAATTATATTGGCTTCCCGCTTGTAGGGGATCCAAAATACGGACCGAAGAAAACAATTGATTTTGGTGGACAAGTACTGCATGCAGGTGTATTAGGTTTTGATCATCCTGTCACGGGTGAGTATTTGGAATTTTCCGTTCCGCTTCCTGATGATTTTGAGCAGCTGCTCCAAACATTAAGATAAAAAACACTATATAGATGGTATGCTGGAAAGCACAGGAATACAGTTTCCTGTGCTTTTTATATGTAAAAAAAGTAAAATGAGAATTCAGAATTTAATAACTTATTCTCTTTATTGTCTGACCTCTTAAAATATCCTTGACTTCCGTTTTTTACAGGACTATACTAGCAACAGTTAAACAAAAGATCCGCCGAGAGCGAATCTGTTGACGAGTGAAATTAAATATTCACCTTTAATGACAGTCCAGAGAGGCTGAGAAGGTACTTGTGAAGCGGCGAATGATTTGTACTGCAAATCTTTACGTAAGCGCTATTTCCACATGCGAACTTTCCAAATCCTCTAGAGACAATCTAGGGGATTTTTTATTTGGAATAGCACACAGTACAAGAAGGATAAACATGATGAAAGGAGAAACGAATATGCCACAAATTACAGAGCTTTTGGACAGTACTTCCATGAACCGTGCGTTAACAAGGATTGCCCATGAAATTATTGAACGCAATAAAGGGATAGACGAGTGTATTGTTGTCGGTATTAAAAC
>DEQA01000091.1:2089-2814 GCA_002359075.1 Planococcaceae bacterium UBA3378 | reverse complement strand
AGAATAAGGGAAATGGGGTGGCGCAAAATGCGTGTTTTATTAGATGTGAATGGAACATCCCAATATAGCGACACAGTTCGTCCAGAATTTCGCAATTCTGCATGTGGTCCAACAACCGCTCACGTTATTTTAAACTATTTATCTCAAAAACATACCGTAGTAAAAAAGGACATTAATGAACTGTATAAGCTATTAGGGGGAACAAAGATTGGCCTTTTCAAATGGCGCTTCATCCAAAAGCTGCGAGACCAGCTTGGAGAAGAATTTATTATAGATGAGTGTAATTTATCCGAAGCGATTATGCAGCTAAAGCATGGTAATCCTGTAGCGATGAAATTCGACCAATATTTTACGTTTCAATGGTTTACAAAGAAGAAACCTCTCTATAAATACCACTGGGTACCGCTGATTGGCTATGAAATAAAAGATGATTGCCTATATTTAATTATCCATGATAACGGCGGACATGACCGTGAAAGTAAGACACGTTCCATTTGCTATGATGATAACCGGCATGTATTAAGCTTTGTTAAGATAGAACCGAGGGAATAGCTCCCTCGGTTTTATTTATATACCTAATGCTTTTGCATGCTTTACGATCAGACGCAGGCCCCGCTGCTGCAAGGTTTCCAGTTGCGGCTCATAAGTAGCCGGTATCAGTAAATGATCCAGTTCCCTTTCAATCGGTGCTTCACAATGAATTTTGGCCAGCTGATAAGATAATC
>DEQA01000091.1:0-2018 GCA_002359075.1 Planococcaceae bacterium UBA3378 | reverse complement strand
ACACCCTCAACCGAGCCAAATTGCTGAATAAGCTTAAGCGCTGTTTTCGGTCCGATACCTTTTACGCCGGGATATCCGTCGCTTGCATCTCCCATAAATGCCTTTACGTCAGCAAATTGGGCAGGCTGTATACCATATTCTTTTAAAAACCGTTCTTCTGTATATACATCGTATTCTGTATAACCCTTTTTCGTTAAAGCGATTCTTGTATTGGGATTTAATAATTGCAGCAGATCCTTATCCCCGCTGATGACAGTAATGGCTGCGTCATCTTTCCATTTTGAGACGATAGAGCCAATAAGGTCATCCGCCTCCATCCCTTTAATGCCAAAATTTGTCCAGCCGAGCATTTCAGCTACTTCCTTCGCCATATCAAATTGCGGTACCATCTCCTCGGGAGGGGCTGGCCGGTTCGACTTGTAGCCGTCAAACAATTCATTGCGGAATGTATGCATCCCCATATCCCAGCAAATCGCGATATGAGTCGGCTTCATCAAAGTCTGCGCTGTCAGTACGTGTCGTGCAAATCCCTGAACGCCATTCGTTGGCGTGCCGTCTTCAAGCCGAATAAATTGATTCATCACTGCTGATGCAAAAAACGAGCGGAAAAGCAGCGCCATTCCGTCTACAATAAGTAAATGTTTTGTCATATTCTAAGCCTCTCTTTCTAAGACTCATCTATTATAGCAAATGTTATCTCATACTGATTGAAAGATATTTGTTCGGGGAAATAGTAAAACATGGTACATAAAGGAGGTATGGAAATGGATATTATTAACGGCCAATTATTTTGGCCTACGACTTATAGAAAGCAACCTCATACAAATCCCGAAATTTCCCCATTTTATGATGTCATCATCGTTGGAGGCGGAATAAGCGGCGTTCTAACAGCGAAGGCATTAATAGACGAAGGACTAAAGGTTGCCATCTTGGACCAAGAGAGCCCTGGGGAGGCAAGCACGGCTGCTAATACCGGACTTCTTCAATATTCCAACGATATTATGCTCCACGAGTTAATTGAGAAAATAGGAAAAAAAGACGCAGTCCGGTTTTATAAGCTTTGCAGTAAAGCGGTCGATAAGCTGGAGGAGCTTTCGCAAACAATGAAGAACAAAGCAGATTTTATCCGCCGTCCAAGCGTTTATTATGCAAGTAAAAAACGGCATAAGAAAAAGATTCAAAAGGAATTTGAAACACTCCTCAAGTTTGGCTTTCCCGTTGATTACTGGGGAAGTTTTGTCCTTAAGAAAAAGATGGGCTTTGACAAACATGCGGCTCTTGTCACTTATCAGGATGCAGAATTTAACCCTTACAAATTTGTGCATGAGCTACTAGCTCAATTAAAAGAACAGGGGCTTCATGTATTTGAGCAAACACCGGTCCATGTTATTGAAGATGAAAAAGACGAAATTACCATCCATACGATTGCTGGTATTTTCCATACCCAAAAAATCATTTATACAACCGGCTATGAGGAAGTGCCTTTCGGTAAAGTAAAAGGTGCTAATATTAACCGTTCCTATGTACTTGTAACAAATCCGATTCCCAATTTTGAAGGATGGTTTGAAAAGGCGCTCATTTGGGAAACAGCCAGACCTTATCTGTATTTGCGCACGACAGTGGATAACCGGATTATAATCGGTGGGTTGGATGAAAAAAAAGCGAAGGCACCGAATAAAAAAAGAATTGAAAGGCATGCCAAAAAGCTTTTGGAAGAATTGCAAGCGTTATTCCCCGAATATGAAGTAACGGCTGATTACTTGTACGGCGCTTCCTTCGGCACTTCAAAAGATGACCTTCCGTTGATCGGTGAGCATCCGGAACGGCCAAATCATTTTTATCTGCTCGGTTTTGGAGGAAATGGCACAGTGTACAGTATGCTCGGCTCGAAAATACTTGCTGACCTTGTAATGGGGAGAGAAAATGATGATGCCCGCCTTGTAACACCAGCCCGTGAAGACGGCGTCAAACAATAAAAGAAAGCATGAGAGCCTGGTTGAAGTGACCCCTAAAAGTTA
>DEQA01000259.1:4704-9398 GCA_002359075.1 Planococcaceae bacterium UBA3378 | reverse complement strand
TTGTTCAGTTTTCAAAGTTCATATTGCCTGCTCATTTCAGCGACTTCTCTAATTTAACATTTAAGTTTTTGTTTGTCAACAACTTTTTAAAAAGTTTTTTCGCGACTTACAAAACTTATTTTTCGTTTGTTTAAAGCGTCACGTCTTAGCGACATTTAATATATTACGATACCTTCATTATGAAAGTCAACACTTTTTATAAAAAAAATTCAAGGCATGTTTAACATGCCTTGATTACTATACTATACGCCATATTCATTTTCAACAAATCGTTTATCTACACCATAGTTACGATGGAAAATCGTTTCATTTTTTGCGATTACCGGCTCTACTATTATATAGCCCTTATCAATCAAATACTCTACAAACACCTCAAGGTCCGTGGAATAATAGCTTAGCTCTTCATGATCATGCAGCTCTTGGATTGTCCAGGAAGCTTTTGTGAGCATTACCTCCAGAATATGCTGTGCCCCATCGTGGGCCCGTGAATTGATAAGAAACTCACTTGCTAGAAATAAAAGCTCCAGACGTTTTTCTAATGTTTCATTACTCATAACCAATTCTTCATATAACTTATAGACTGCCGGCTCAATTTTTTTCACTTGCGACCATACAGTTACTTCAGGATAAAGACCGCTATCAATCACCGAGAGCCTGCCTAAATGATGGAGGGAATCTACCACATGATTATATGCATCTAAATATTCGCCCCGCTCGAAAAACTCTTTCCCCTCTAAATACCGGCGTATCAGCTTGCTGAATTGAATACCCGTTTTGATTTTCCGGCCGTAAAAAGGGAACTCCTGCAGTTCAGAACGTAACTTATATAGAAATTCATTTCGATCGAACAGCACTTTTCCATAGAAAATCCAATCAACCAGTTTTCTGTTTGAACCAATAAACAGCCACTTACGAAGACGTTTCTCTGTTACTATATGCATGACCATCTTTGTCTCTCCATACAGATAATGCTTGGTAAAGATGGGCTGCTCGCCTTCTTTTACGATAATAAGCAGTACTGCATCAAATGTATCTGTCATGTTTGTCGCGTCGTCCCGCTTATTAATCAATATAACACCTAATGTATCCGGATGGCTGGCGCGTTCCTGATAAATAGGACGTAAAACATGTTCCATAAAAGTACCTCCTATAATTTACACTACTGCCTAGAAGAAATGTTTCGACATCTGTTTTGCAAATCCTTTTAAAAGAGTATAATCCTAAACCCGGATAGAAGCTTTTTTTGATTTAGCTACCCCGGTGGTTGATAAATATATTATATGGTATAGTAACCATAGAGTAGGAGGCAAATAAAATGAAGAAGTATTCTAACAAGATAAATAAAATCCGTTCATTTGCATTGTCACTAATTTTTATCGGCTTCGTGATTATGTATGGAGCAATTTTCTTCCGTGAACACCCGATTCTCGTTCTTATTTTCATGACTCTTGGACTTTTATGTATCATCGGAAGTACAGTTGTATACGGTTGGATCGGCTTGCTTTCCACACGCGCCGTGCAGGTTGAATGCCCTAACTGCGGGAAGCATACCAAAATTCTTGGCCGAGTGGATATGTGTATGTACTGTAATGAGCCGCTTACACTTGACCCGACACTCGAAGGAAAAGAATTTAATGAAAGCTATAATAAGAGAAACTAAAGCTGGTTGCGCCGGCTTTTTCTTTTTTAATAAGATAGGCACCGCTGTGCAAGCTTCCTCTTCCCCTTCCATATTATCTCCACATAAAAAAAACCCAGCAGGTTATACCGCTAGGCTGATCACTATAATGCTTTTTTGTTTTGCCCTGCCAAGCATTCCGGGCATACCCCATAAACTTCCAAACGATGCGAGTTTACTTGGAAGCCCGTAACATGTGAAGCAAATTGCTCTACCTCATTCAAGCCCGGGTAATGGAAGTCAACAATCTTCCCGCAGCATTCACAAATCATATGGTAATGATCATTTGTCACAAAATCAAACCGGCTCGCTGCGTCACCATAAGTCAGTTCCTTCACTAAACCAACTTCTCTGAATACACGTAAATTATTATAAACTGTCGCGACACTCATATTTGGAAACTTATCTTCCAGAGCCTTATATATGTCATCAGCTGTAGGATGAATCATTGAGTTAATTAGATATTCCAAAATAGCATGACGCTGTGGAGTAATTCTTACACCAGTAGTCTTTAACGTGTCTAACGCGTCTTTTAAATGCATTTCATCAGACATCGTCATGCACCTCTTTCATTCTTATTATTAATTTATAATTGTTACAAATAGTGTATCGAATTTATCCACAGCTTGTCAACAATTCCTTGTTTCCAGTGGTGTGATATATAAGAAAAACGAGTAATAAATAATCCTATTATCATTTAGAAGAAGTAATTGATAATAAATCATTCTACTCTTCTGTTGGAATTAATATCCTCTTAAAATATCCACTTCATTCTCAAGTTCCCGTTCACCTGAGAGCCACTTTCGGAGACTTGGTTTAAAAATTGCCAAGCTGCGCTCTACATAGCGCGAAGAATGGCTTGATAAGTGAGGGGAAACTGTTACATTATCCATTTCCCATAAAGGACTCTGTGAAGAAAGCGGTTCTTCCATATATACGTCCAGCACTGCATGAGCGATTAATTTTTGAGCAAGTGCCTCTACAAGAATCTTTTCCTCCACTAGATCGCCGCGTCCAAAGTTCATGAAAATGGCACTATCTTTCATTGCTTCAAAATGCTCACGTGTCAGAAGCCCTTTCGTCTTTTCTGTACTTGGCAGCATGGAAATAACAATATCCGCTTTTGGCAGCTGCTTCATCAAATCCTGCATCGCAAATGTTTCATTCATATAATTTGCCATTTCTCCAGAGCTGTTGATACCAATTGTATGTACCTCAAATGCCTGGAGAATCCGTCCTATTTCCTGACCGATTGCCCCCGGTCCCAGGATTAAAGCCGTACTGCCGTTTAGCTCCGTCAATTGTATACGTTTGTTCCATTCACCGCGGGCCTGCTGCTTATAAATACTTGGAAGCCCGCGTTTTAATGATAAAATATGGGCTAAAATCGATTCGGCCATTGGCTTTTTGTGAATACCACGTACATTGGATACATAAATTCCCCGATCGGCAATTGCCTGGTCCGGCATTTTTTCAATCCCCGCCGAAGCCACAAAAATCCATTCTAATTTCTCAGCAATGGCAATCTTCTCCTCATCCAGATCTTCTCCGTATGTGACGAGAATATCCGTATTCCGTAGTACTTCCTCTGTAATCCCCTGTTCAAAGATAAATTCTACATGCGGAAACTCTTCCACTAACGGCTTACGCAGTTCTTCCCTTGGCTCAAATGTAAAATAAATTCTCATCGTCATTCCCCTTTTAAATGTGATAGCACCTGCTCAATATGATTCTTCACCTTGACTTTTCGCCATTCCCCTGTAATAACGCCTTCCTCATTGATTAAAAATGTAGAGCGCTCAATCCCCATATATTCACGGCCGTACATTTTCTTCAGCACCCATACACCATATTTCTCTGCCACTTCATGATCCGTATCGACGAGTAACGAGAAAGGAAGTCCATGCTTTTCAATAAATTTCGTATGCTTTCTTGCATCATCCATACTTACCCCGAGGATGACCGCATTCAAAGAAGAAAAGTCTTCATGGGCATCACGGAAATCACATGCTTCTGTTGTACATCCGGGTGTCATATCTTTTGGATAAAAATAAAGTACTACGTTTTTCCCTTTAAAATTAGAAAGACTCACCTGTTCTCCTTTTTCATTTTCCAATGTGAAGTCCGGTGCCTTTTCATTCAGTAATGTCATAAAATCCCTCCATTTCTTTCTATCGTACCGAATCGCTGAACTTCTTTCAATTTCTTTGGCGTTTAAGTGGAATTCGGACTACAATAGAGCATATATAGGATTTGGAGGTAAAAAAATGAATCACACAAAATCAGAACAAATATACAAGGAAGCTTGTGAACATATTGTTGGAGGTGTAAATAGCCCGTCCCGCTCCTATAAAGCAGTTGGTGGTGGAGCACCGGTAGTCATGGCCCGGGGAAAAGGTGCATACTTTTGGGATGTTGACGGCAATCGTTATATTGACTATTTAGCAGCTTACGGTCCGATTGTGACAGGGCATGGCCATCCGCATATTGCTAAAGCTATTGCTCATGCGGCTGAAACAGGTGTACTGTACGGAACACCGACTGAGCATGAAGTGAAATTTGCCAAAATGCTGAAAGAGGCTATCCCTACATTAGATAAAGTTCGCTTTAATAACTCAGGTACAGAAGCTGTCATGACAACGGTACGTATTGCCCGTGCCTATACAGGACGCAATAAAATCATTAAATTCGCCGGCTGCTATCACGGCCACTTCGATCAGGTGCTGGTAGCTGCAGGCTCAGGTCCAGCGACACTTGGCTCTCCGGATTCAGCAGGTGTGCCTGAATCAGTAGCAACAGAAGTCATTACAGTTCCTTTTAACAACAAAGAGGAATTTACATTAGCGATGGAACATTGGGGCAATCAAGTAGCAGCTATTTTAATTGAGCCGATCGTCGGGAATTTTGGGATTGTTGAGCCGAACCCTGGTTTCTTGGAACATGTACATGCTCTAGCCAAAGAGTACGGCGCCCTTACTATTCATGATGAAGTTATTACAGCATTCCGCTTCCATTA
>DEQA01000259.1:0-4579 GCA_002359075.1 Planococcaceae bacterium UBA3378 | reverse complement strand
GGGCCTGCTTATCAAGCGGGAACAATGGCAGGTAATCCGGCGTCTATGCTTGCGGGTATTGCTTGCTTGGAGGTATTGTCACAGCCTGGTGTTTATGATGAAATGGACCGTCTAGGTGCTATTTTAGAAAAAGGTATTTTAACGGCTGCTGAGAAGTATAATATAACTATTACAGTAAACCGCTTAAAAGGTGCATTGACAATTTACTTTACAGATGAGAAAGTAGAGAACTATGAACAGGCCGAGAACTCGAATGGAGAAATTTTTGGCCGCTTCTTTAAATTGATGCTCTCAAAAGGTGTCAACTTGGCCCCTTCTAAATATGAGGCATGGTTCTTAACAACGGAACATACAGAAGAAGATATTATGGAGACGATCGCTGCGGTAGAATACGCCTTTTCTCAGCTGTAGGCTGCTTTACCGGCGAGGTGTCTTCTAAGATTATGTATAGAAAGAGAGGGCTTCATTTTTTATGAAGTTAGGTGCCCGTGTTTTAAAAACTGGTGTAGCTATTGTATTTGCACTATTTTTAGCTGACCTGCTTAATCTGCCTTCGCCGGTATTTGCTGGAATTGCGGCGATTTTCGCTATCCAGCCATCTATCTACCGATCCTACCTGACAATATTAGAACAAATTCAGGGGAATTTGATCGGGGCTACGGTTGCCGTCATTTTCGCCCTGATATTTGGCCATCATATTGTAGCAGTGGGGATTGCTGCCATTATCGTGATTGCTTTAATGATACGATTCAAATTGGAAAAGTCGCTGTCGTTAGCTCTTGTAACCGTTGTAGCCATTATGGAGGTCCAGGACAATGACTTCTTGATGTTTGGACTGATTCGCTTTTCTACCGTCATGATTGGTGTCTTTGCGGCATTCCTTGTCAATCTTGTGTTTATTCCGCCTCGTTATGAGGTGAAATTATTCAAAAACATCAATTCTCTGCAAGATGATATTATCCGCTGGACGCGCCTTGCTGTCAGACAGGCAAGTGAACATACATCAACAAAAATGGCGTTGAGAAAGCTAAAAAGCCGTATGCATGAAGTGGAAGTCCTATATGGTTTTTATGAAGAGGAGAGAAGCTATTTTCGGAATCTCAAATACGTGAAAGCACGCAAGCTCGTCATTTATCGTCAAATGATCATGACATCCAAACGCAGCCTTGAGCTTCTGCAGCGACTTCATCAACATGAAAATGAGCTTTCCCATTTACCTGAACAGTTTCGCCTGATGATTCAGGAGCGTCTTGACTTTTTACTGACGTATCATGAGCAATTACTGCTGAAGTATACAGGCAAGCTGAAGCCTGAACTTTCCCAATGGTCACAGCATGAGGAGTATTTACAGCGAAATGAAGTAATGCAGATTTTCATTAAGCAGATTGCTTTAGCTCAGGAGCTGGAGGAGGAAGAGACTTTCTCCAGCTATCACCTGCTCTATATTTTGTCGCGTATATTAGATTATGAGGAAAATTTGGAGCACTTGGATACTCTCATTGTGTCTTACCGCACCTATCACGGGAAAGAAAAAAATATAGATCTGGAAGCTAAATTTTATTAGTACGCTTCGCAGCTTTATCAGGTATCCATATAGAAGCTAACAGAACTCACAGCAAAAAGAGGGGGCTGTCCGATAAGCTAAGCTTACAGGGCAGCCCCCTCTATTCAATTACCTGTTTATCTCGATTTCTAAAAAATAGACTCCTGGTAAAAGAGATTAAAACGGATTTGTATTTAGCATGCTTGCTACTTTAATATACATACGTTGGTTCAGCTTCAGCTGTGCTACCACATACTCAGCCATATCTTCCGGATGCATATATTGATCCGCTTTTTCCGGATCAAAGAAGGATTTGTCTGCTACTAGATCTGTTGCAACCGTACTTGGTGCAAGAGCTGTAACGCGTATATTGTTGCGGCGCACTTCCTGAGCCAATGATTCTGTCAACCCGATCACGCCAAACTTCGAAGCGCTGTATGCACTTGATGTCGCTGATCCGCTTAAGCCGTTTGTAGAAGAAATATTGATGATATCCCCTGCATTTTTCTCGATTAATTGCGGAAGGACAGCACGTGTTACATAATAAGTGCCCATAAGGTTTATATCAATCATTTGCTTCCATTCAGCAGGGTCCATTTCAATCAATTTGCCAAACGTGCCAATACCGGCATTGTTAATTAAAATATCTGCCTGGCCGACCTGCTCTGTAATGTGGGCAACGGCTTTTTCTACTTGCTCCATTGAAGAAACGTCCGCTGCTGCATATCCGACTTTTACACCGTAGCTTTCGATTTCTTTTGCTGTTTCCTGCAGTGCCTCTTCAGTACGGGCGATTAATCCGACATGTACGCCCTCTTTTGCTAATTGTATGGCAATCGCCTTGCCGATTCCGCGTCCTGCTCCTGTTACGAATGCTACCTTACCTGTTAGTGACTGTGCCATGTGCCACACTCCTTTACCAAAATTTATATCCATCGTCACTATATCATAGCGCCAGACCTTTTTTAAATGATTCGCTCTCCTTCTACTTTTGCCGCCACACAATTTATAGAAAAATATTTTACGGAATATGTTCCATTTTTCCTCGGCATGAAAGAAGAGCTATCTATAAAAGCATAGCCCTCTGTTTTCTTAATTCTTCATTTTTGGATCGAGTGCATCACGCAGTCCATCACCCATTAAGTTAAACCCGATTACCGTAAGCATGATTGCCACCCCCGGGAAGACCATTGCCCAAGGTGCATTCATTAAAAACATCCGCGCATCTGCAAGCATTTTCCCCCATTCCGGATGAGGAGCCTCAGCCCCAAGCCCGAGAAACCCAAGGGCAGCCGCTTCGATAATAGCGGTAGCAATTGCCAGTGTTCCCTGGACAATAATCGGTGTCATAGAATTGGGTAGAATATGGCGCCATAATATACGGGTATTTTTCATTCCAATGGCCTTTGCGGCATGAATATACTCTTCTTCTTTAATTGCTAATACGCGGGAGCGGATTAAACGCCCAAAATTCGGAACATTAATGATTGCAATGGCGATGAGGGCATTGCGCAGCGACGGTCCTAAAATGGAAACAACGGCGATTGCCAGTAGAATACTCGGAAACGCCAGCATAATATCAAAAATACGGGAAATAAGCGTATCAATCCACCGGCCGTAATAGCCTGCTATAATTCCTAATAAGCTGCCAAAAAAAGCAGAAAGGATAACGGCGGAAATACCGACAGTTAAAGAAAGCCTGGCTCCATGTAAAATGCGCGAAAAAACATCTCTACCTAAATCATCTGTCCCAAACCAGTAATCACCCGAAGGCGGCAGAAGGCGGATCGCCAGGTTTTGCTCATTGATCCCCTGAGGCGCCAGCATAGGGCCGATGACGGCAACAAGGACAAAAAAGATGACAATGCCTGCCCCGACGACTGCAGATTTGCTTTTTCTAAAGCTCCGCCAAGCTTCTTTCCACGGGCCTGCCGCTTTTTCCTGTTCTACAGTTTGTGGTAAATCACGTATAAGTTCAGCCATTTTTATCACCCCTAGTTATATTTGATCCGCGAATCGATCGCTGTGTAAAGAACATCTACAAGAAGATTAATCATGACAAATAGGAAGGCGATGATTAAAATGCCGGATTGGATAACAGGATAGTCCCGATAGCCGATTGCTTCATATAGATAACGGCCAATACCAGGCCAGCTGAAAATTGTTTCTGTCAGGATCGCTCCTCCTAACAGTAACCCCGTCTGTAGGCCAATCACTGTTAAAACAGGAATGAGGGCATTTTTCAAAGCATGTTTATAAATGACAACAAACATTCGCTGTCCCTTTGCTCTTGCAGTACGGATATAATCCGAGCGGATCACCTCTAGCATGGAAGCCCTTGTCATTCGCGCAATAATGGCTGTAGGAATAGTAGCAAGAGCCGCTCCCGGCAAGATTAAATGCTTCACTACCACGATAAATTGATCAAAGCGCCCCTGGATGAGCGTATCGATCAAATAAAAATGAGTAATCGCCGTCACAGGATCCCGTACCTCTTGGCGGCCTGATGTCGGAAGCCATTCCAGGTTGATACTGAAAATCCATTGTTCCATTAATCCAAGCCAAAAAATCGGCATGGAAACACCAACAAGCGCTACGATCATCGCAATATAATCGAACCATGAATTTTGAAACCATGCCGAAATAATACCGGCGTTCATTCCGACGACTACGGCAATAAGCATCGCAAAAAAAGCAAGCTCGAATGTTGCGGCAAGATACGGCCAAACTTCCGAAGCGATCGGTCTGCTTGTCCGCAGAGAATCCCCGAGATCCCCTGTAACTATATTTTTCAGATAGTCAAAGTATTGGATATACCAAGGGTTATTCAACCCAAGGGACTCACGCAGTGCAGCAACGGCATCCGCTGTTGCCTGCTGTCCCAGAATCACTTGCGCCGGATCCCCGGGGATAGCACGGATAATCAAAAATACAATAATCGTCATACCAAGTAGTACAGGGATTAAATGAAGCAGTCTTTTCCCTATGTAGTGAAGCATCATCTCCACTCCTCTCTAAAACTGTTTAAAAGCACGG
>DEQA01000258.1 GCA_002359075.1 Planococcaceae bacterium UBA3378 | reverse complement strand
ATCATACTAGTTTGTCATCCCCAACTTATGCTGAAAACCCAAGGGAGTGTGAAAATGTCGATTAGAAGTCAGTTATTGAAAGGGATATTGGACGGCTGTGTACTGGCTGTTATTGAGAAGGAAACGGTGTATGGCTATGAGCTGTCTGAAAAGCTGCAGCGGGCAGGGCTGAAGGATGTCAGTGAGGGAACGATCTATCCTGTTTTGTTACGACTCCAGAAAAATGGCTTCATCGAGGGAGAAATGCGGCCCTCTGAATCAGGACCGAACCGTAAATATTATTCATTGACCGAAAAGGGAAAGGGAGCCCTTGATGAAATCCGGACAGAGTGGGAGCTGTTGGCCAGTCCCATTACTACTTTATTGAGAGGTGAGTGACATGGTAAAGACAGAGACACTGATCAAACAGAACAATGAACGCAGAAAATGTCTTACAGAAGAAAACAAGACATATTATGAAAACCTGTTAGTCTATATCCGCACATCCCCCTTAAAGGATGACAAAGCGACAGAGGAAGTGCTTATGGAACTGCTGGAGCACTTGCTGTCAGCACAGCAGGACGGCAAGACAGCAGAGGCTGTATTTGGGAAAGCGCCGAAGGAATTGGCCGACGAAATTATTGCAGATCTGCCGAATGAGAAGCCCTCCAAGACAGTCGCTTTTATGGCAGAAATTGTATTGCAGTTTTTAGGTATGTTTATCGCGGTAACAGGTATTGTTCCCATTATAAAGGGCGAGCCGAGGACAATTTATATTGGTTCTGCCGCTTTACTTGCAGCAGTACAAATAGTAGGAATCCTGCTGCTCATTGTTTTATTAGTAAAGCTGCTAAAATCTGATGCATTTAAACAAAATCCGAAAAGCAAAAAAATGTTTTGGTCATGGGCTTTCGCATCCGGCCTGTTCATTTTGGCAGTAGTCATTTTTAGTGTTTGGGTAAAACCTTTTGGCCCTGCTATAGAGGTGAGTAAGTATACACAATTGATTACCGGCTTTGTACTTATTCTAGCCGCTTTCGGACTGAAAAAATGGCGTGAGGCAAAATGAAAAAAACAGCAACTTTGCTTTTAAAGTTGCTGTTTATGTCTGGCATTCGCGTCTATGCAAATGCACGTATCATCTATTCGTATTTTAATGCATCGCCCTCGAAGGATTCGTCCGCTACTTTGATCGAATCAGTCGGACAGCCTTCAAAAGCATCCTGCATATCTTCCAGCAGGTCTTCCGGAACTTCTGCAGTACCCATATTGTCGTCTAAAATAACAAAGGCAATACCCTCGTCATCATAGTCGTAAATATCCGGTGCTGCTGCTCCACAAGCGCCGCAAGCGATGCATGTATCTTTATCTACAATTGTATATTTCGGCATTGTTACCTCTCCTTTTATCATTGCTCTTCCCTAAGCTTCTTTACTATTCTAAATCGGTTTACTCTACTTTTCAACCGTGAAACCGTTATTTTCATACGAACGTCTGAGTAAATATAGAAACAAATCGGGTTTCGATGCGATCACATGATGGTGGACTTTATTATAGCATAGTTTCTGGCCGCCTATGCTCGATTCCTTTGAAAAGGGAGAAATATACATAACAAGCTGGATGATCGAAGGCGTCTGTAAACTTGGTGCTGCTTTTTTTACAATAAACGTAAATGAACAGTACCTTATTTTGTCAAAGTGTTTTATCATATGGAGATGAAAGCTACCGGGAATAAAGCAGAATAGGAGATGGTAGAAAGTGAATAACAAAAATAAAACAGTTGTCCGCTCAATGGATATTTTAAATTTATTTATCGATACTAGTGAGCTGTCATTCCAGGAAATCATTACATTGTCAGGGATGCCGAAAACATCGGTATACAGGATGCTTGCCACGCTGGAAGAGATGGGATTTCTAGAGAAGGGGGGCGACGCCAAGTATAGGCTCGGCCTGCTCTTTTTGAAGTTCGGCCATTTAGTGTCGTCGAGGCTTGATATACGAAAGGCAGCGTTCCCTTTCATGAATGCGTTACATCAGGATACGAAGGAAGCAATCAATTTGATCATCCGTGAAGGTGATGAAACCATTTACATAGAAAAAATAGATACTTATCAAAAGGTTCGGCTTTATACAGCGATCGGCCGCAGAAGCCCGCTGTACGCCGGTGCCTGTCCTCGTGCGATTTTGTCCTTTTTACCGGATGCAGAAATTGATGCCTATCTTAATAAAATAGAGCTAAAACCAATTGCCAATGGGACGATTACCGATAAAGGCCGGCTATACGACGCGATCCGTCAGGCAAGAAAAGAAGGATGCACTGTCAGTCATTCGGAATTGGAAAACTATACATCAGCTGTAGCAGCCCCTATTTATAACAATGTCGGGGATGTTGTAGCCGGTATCAGCATTGCAGGCATTGAAGCGAATTACAAGGGAGAACAAGTCGAGGTGTTAAAGAAAAAAGTGAAAGAGGCTGCACATGAAATTTCCAGGCAGCTTGGATATTTACTTTAAAAAAGGGGAGTTCCTCGTGTAGGAACCCCTTTTATATTTATATACCCCTTAAAATTGCGCCTTTAGACGAATACTAAGCTTAATATCGGCCATCGTTTTTTCCATTTCAAATAAAGCATCTTCTGCTTGTTCTAATGATACTTCCGTAAAAAGAATATTTGTATTTGGCTGCATTTGGGCCAGGCGGGGAAGATCAGCGGTAATGACCTGTCCGATTTTTGGATAGCCGCCGGTCGTTTGTCTATCAGCCATTAAAATAATCGGCTGTCCGCTTGAAGGGACCTGAATGGTTCC
>DEQA01000254.1:2096-6200 GCA_002359075.1 Planococcaceae bacterium UBA3378 | reverse complement strand
CAGAACAAGGCAGCAGATAGTGAGGTGGAGGGGATTTTGCAGGATTTCCTTGATATGGTGCCGCCCGGTCTGATGGAAAAGGTGGCAGAAGCAACACAGGGAGCAGACATCCAGCTGGATAAAGTCCTTTTCTCCTCTCCCTTTACGCCAGAGGAAGATGCCTGGATCGACGAGGTCATCGAACGATTGAATTTGATGCCAACTGAAGCAGAAAGGAGCAAAGAAAATGGAGAAGCCTAAATTTCAACCAGGAAAATTATTTCGCCTTATAAAGGAAGCTCAGCCCTCGAAAAGAAGAATTAGTTTTGCCTTTTTTATCGGCATAGTAGAAACAGCAGCGGGACTGCTTGTACCGCTCGTAACAATGCAAATGATTAACGGCTTTTCGGAAGGCGGCCTGTCTTACAAACTGATAGCAATTGCCGCACTGGCACTTTTTGGGCAGGCGGTACTCTCGGGATTCGCCTTCTATCTTATGACATCGATCGGTGAAGGAATTGTCGCTTCGATCCGCACCCGCATTTGGTCGCATGTACTGAAATTGCGGATGCCGTATTTCGATGAACATGAATCAGGAGAGACGATGAGCAGGATCACGCAGGATACAAATGTCGTGAAGGAGCTGATCACACAGCATTTGATAAGCTTTGTGACAGGTCTATTATCGATTATTGGTTCTGTGGCCATTTTATTTGCTATTGATTGGAAGATGACACTGCTAATGCTGATAGCTGTACCATTGACAGTGCTGACAATGCTGCCATTAGGAAGCAAAATGCATGCCGTGGCGCTGGCAAACCAGGATGAGCTCGCCCGCTTTACAGGCAGCATGGGCCGTGTGCTCGGGAACATCCGGATGGTCAAGGCGTATCAGGCAGAGAACAGGGAGATAGAAAAAGGAGAAGGCCAGATCCGGCAGCTGTACCGCTATGGATTGAAGGAAGCAAAAATTATGGCGATTCTTTCGCCGATTATGACCTTCGTCATGATGATTGTACTTATTTTGCTGTTCGGTTATGGCGGCGCACAGGTTGCAACAGGCGGAATTTCTGCGGGAGCACTTGTGGCGATCATGATTTACCTTATTCAGATTATCGTGCCCTTTACACAAATGGCCACATTTTTCACGGCCTTCCAAAAGGCGCTCGGTGCGACAGAGCGTCTGCATGAGCTGCTCGCTTTACCCATCGAAACAAGCGGTCAGCAGCCGCTTCCTTCTGCAGAGCAGGATATTGTATTTGAAGGTGTACGTTTTCAGTACGGTGAAAAGCCGGTTTTACAGGATTTATCCGTCCTGCTGCCAAAGGGAAAAACGACTGCCTTAGTTGGGGCAAGCGGCGGCGGGAAGACGACGCTGTTTTCTGTATTGGAGCGGTTTTACGATATAACAGATGGCACGGTCCGATTCGGTCAGCAGCCCATTGATGAAATAGAGCTTACCGAGTGGCGCTCTTTATTCGGCTATGTTTCCCAGGAGAGCCCGATTATGAACGGCACGGTTCGGGACAATGTAATGTACGGCAAAGAGTATTGTACAGATGAGGAAGTAATCGAGGCACTGAAGCAGGCAAATGCATGGTCATTTGTTGAGCGCTTCGGACAAGGACTGGATGAGCAGGTAGGAGAAGGCGGTATGAAGCTGTCAGGCGGTCAAAGACAGCGGCTGGCAATTGCACGGGCCATCCTCCGAAACCCGAAAATCCTGCTGCTAGATGAAGCAACGTCCAATCTCGACAATGAATCCGAACACGCGGTTCAGGAGGCACTGACACGGTTGATGAAAGGCCGGACAACGCTCCTTATCGCCCATCGTCTGTCGACAATCCAGCATGCTGACCAGATTCTTGTGCTGGAAAACGGGCGGATCACAGGCAGCGGGTCCCATGAGGAACTGATGGCTAACCATGCGTATTATCAAAAGCTCCAGCAGCTCTCAGCCGGTCATCACGGGGACACTGACTCATTAATGTAGACGGTATAGAAATGAATAGTTAAGAAGGCAGCATGTAGTTGGATACGTGTTGTCTTCTTTTTTATAAAAAGAATAAAAATATAGTAAAGATGAAAAATTTAAAGTGATATTTTATTAATTATTGACTATAATAGTACGTTTTATTTATAATAATCTACGAATTTTATATATAATAAAAATAAAGTAAGAAAAAAATCCTATATATTTAGGGTTTGCTTTGGAAAATATACGAGAAATATTGGATGTGCTGTTATAAGAGAGGTGGAACAGCGTTATTATTTCTTGGTTTAATATGGAGTTTTAGAGGCGGTTAGATTGTAATGATGGATTCTGGGAAAAAGCTTTATTTTTATCAACTTCTCACAGGGTTAACGTCCATATGGATTATTACAATGATAGGTATTATTTTTATTAATGTGAAAATATTTACCGATACAAAAAATGATTTGTTGGAAAATATTTCGATTCTTTCGCATTCAACCAACAGAAGTATGCTGGATAACTTGGAAAAAAATATAGACATTCTGCATGATCTGGCGGAAAAAATAGATGAACAGGTATTGGCTTCTCCAGAGAAAAGCGTTACGTATTTTGAAGAAATACGTGAAAAATATAATTACCGAAACCTCAGTATTGCAACGCTGGAAGGAATAAGCTATACGAAGGATGGTAATCAGGTAGATTTATCAGAACGAGACTATTTTCAGGAATCATTACGGGGGAATAGCAGTATCAGCCATTTATTATCCTCTAAAAATGATGGTATGCAAGTGAATGTGTTTTCCGTACCAATCATTCAAGAGCATAGCGTAGTAGGCGTTTTATGGGCTTCCATGACCTCAAATGATTTTTACAATATATTAGATATTGAGGAATTGGAAAATTTCGGAGAAGCATATTTGGTAACTGAAAACGGTATGTTAGTTGCAGTAAAAGATGGTCAACAAAAGGATGAGAATTTTTTTAGTTTTATAGAGCAGACAGGAGCATTAAATGGAGCAGCTTTAGCAAACATAAAGAGGGATTTTGCAAATGGACAGGATGGCTATCAGCGTTTTGTCTATGACAATAAGCATAATTATATGTATTATACACAGGTTCCTATATATGGATGGTGGATACTGGTTAATATACCATTATCGGTTGTTTTTAGTCATGCAATTCAGAATATACTTGTAATAACACTGACAAGCTTTATTCTTCTTATTGCTATAAGCGTTATTACTCTTAAAGCGTATATGCAGATTAAAGGAATAAATAAAAAGATACTTGAGGCTTCATTTGTCGACACGGTTACCGCTGGCAAGAATGATGTGTACTTAAAATATAATCTTAATAAAATGAAGGAAACAGATGAGAAGTTCGCGTTCATTGATCTGGAAATCTGCAATATCAATAAGCTGATTAGCATATTGGGTGTTACAAGTGTTCAGTCAATTATTAAAGAGAAATACTATAAATTGGAAGGGAAACTGAGCCCAGGAGAAATTATTACACACGGCAATTTGGGTAGATATAATCTGCTATTGAAATATAAAACAACAAAGTCTTTGCTTGCACGTATTGAGCAATTTAATAGTATAAATTCCAGCACAGACGTAATTATGGGCATCTATTTTATTGAATCTAAAGATATCAGCTATGAACGCATGTATGCCTGTACAGCCATTGCAAAGGGAAATTTACTGCCGGGGCATAACTATGGTGTTTATACAAAGCAGTTAGAGAAAAAAGAAAATGATCAGGTGAAGTTAGAAAAAGATATAGACAATGCTATTGAAAAACAGGAGTTTAAAGCATGGTTTCAGCCTAAGTATGCCAGTGACGGAAAGACATTGGCCGGGGCAGAGGCGCTGGTACGATGGTACAAGGAAGACACCATTGTAAGTCCGTACATATTTATTCCAATGTGTGAATCTAGCGGGAAAATTAAAGAAATAGATATGATTGTATTTGAAGATGTCTGTGTTAAAATTAGCGAGTGGATCAGGCAGGGGAAACAGCCTGTACCCATTTCCGTGAATATTTCCAGAGACTATCTTGATGATTTGAGTTTTATCTCTCATTTGGAAAATGTCATGAATATATACGATGTCCCGCGGCGTTTTATTGAACTTGAAATTACAGAAAGC
>DEQA01000254.1:0-1998 GCA_002359075.1 Planococcaceae bacterium UBA3378 | reverse complement strand
TCTATAAAGACTATGGCAGATTTTCATTTTGATACAATTAAAATTGATAAAAGTTTTGTAGATGGTATTGGAGATAAACAGTGGGAAGATGTGATCCAATATACGATTAACCTGTCTAAGCAGCTGAACGCCAATGTAGTGGCAGAAGGAATTGAAAATGAAAAACAATATGAATTTTTAGTTTCCTGCGGCTGTGATATCCTGCAGGGGTATTACTTTGGGAAGCCAATGGCGACGGAAGACTTTATGAAGCTTTTATCAACCGGTGCTTGATCATTGCTTGGTTTTGGTTATTAGTTTTTTGGAGGAAGTTTTCTTCCAATTTAATGGAATGGCTAAAATACAGGAGATTTGATAATAAATCGGCCATCATCATTCTCTTTTTGGCGTTTGAGTAGCTGCCATAAGCATAAAGGAAATGTCATCTATAAAATGGAATCCTGCAAAAAGGCGATGAATCAGCTTTTTTGCGGGATTTTTTGTTGATGGGTAAATAATCTGGTGATAAGGTATATTTAGGAAGTTTATCAATTGCTGTTTTCGGATTGTTTCAAAAAAAGATATAGTATAATATGTAAAATAGCATGAATATATAAAAAGGAGCACAACTATTGAAAAAACCTTTCTTCATTTCAATTGTTCGTTAGGGGACGAATGCCAAAGTCAGTGATCGTAAGTGAGCACCTACTCGTGGAAGGTGGAGCAGTCCGTCTTACAGTGGTTGATATAAATAGACAAAATCAATCGAGGTCCGGATCAGGGGATGAAAACAAGCCCTTGTGAAGCAGGAACGAGAAGTAATCGCCTTGTAGAGCGGAGCGGTGAATCGGTCAATCCTTAGGAAAGCCTGATACTGCGAACGCAGAAAAACAAAACGGAACCCTTTCTCCAAAGATGAAACTACATCTTGGAGGAAGAACAATTGAGCAGAACAACAGAAAATACAGCATTTCAATGTGAAAACTGCGGCGCAGCCGTAACACCTTTAAACAATGGGAGCTTCCGGAATCATTGTCCGGAATGTCTCTACTCAAAGCATCTCGATAATTTGCCGGGAGACCGGGCAAGCAGCTGCGGCGGACTGATGAAGCCGGTAGCGATCGATTATTCATCGAAAAAAGGATATCAACTGATTCACGAATGCGCCGTTTGTCATCAAATCAGCCGCAATAAGGTAGCTGTGGATTGTGTGCAGGAAGACCAGTTTATCCGGTTTATGCAAACGAATTAGTCTTTTCATGCTATTATGCAGGCCTCCCGTAAAAATTGGGCAGGCCTGCATTTTTTATGCTTCATTCAAACTCAAAATAGAGCTCCTCCTGCTGGGTATCATCGAACCACTTCGTTCCTTTAGCTGTCATGCCGATTTTAGTCAGAACATTACTTGAAGCTGGGTTATTTGGATCCACCGCTGCTATGATTTTTTTAATAGCCGGCTTGCGTTCTTTCAAATCCTTTATACATGTAGATGCAGCCTCTGTTGCATACCCTTTGCCCCAATAATTCGAATTAAAATGATAGATAAGTTCAGCCTCATTTTCATTATCAGATGGATTAAACCCGCACACACCGATAATACGCGGATTTTCTTTCAGTAAAACAGTATAGACCGAGTAGCCTTTTTCCTCATATAACCGCTGATAGGATTCAATGGAGCGGCTAATCTGCGCTTTTGTACTTGGCCCCCCGGAATATTTCATCACCTGTTCGTTACCCCAGATAAGAGATATATCCTCTATATCCTCGGCTTGCATCGTACGAAGGATCAGATGTTTAGTTTCAATGAAATAAGACATGAAAAGAACCTCCCTTTTCTCTATATTTTATGACAACGCTACTTTCCAGCATTGTAATTTCTATTACTCACCCTTTCTATACGAAAAAATAGTAGCAGGGTTTCGGAAAAATAGAATTTTCCGATTTTTTAACACCTATATATGTAAAAATATTGAATATTTTATATAGTTTATACTAAATGATGTAAATTTACAGTATGCT
>DEQA01000011.1:2156-5622 GCA_002359075.1 Planococcaceae bacterium UBA3378 | reverse complement strand
TGTTAGAAAAGTTCGAATTTTTCATAGTGCTCTATTTTTATGGTACGCTAGATAGAACAACATCTTCGGAGGTTATACAACTGATGATTAAATCAGATAAGGAATTCATACTAGTTTATGGAGACGCTTTTGTTGATTATATAGCGAATGATGCGACAAACACATCATTCACAACGTTTTTGGGCGGCGCTACAATCAATGTGGCAGCCGGGATTAGCCGGATCGGGGCACCTTCTGCATTAATTACTATTACAGGTGAGGATGATACATCTGAATTTGTACGTCAGGAAATTAAAAAAGAGGGCGTTATCCTTGATTACTCTGTATTTGTACCGGAAAAACGTGTAAGCGGTGTCTATGTACATTTGTCGGACAACGGCGAGCGCGTTTTCAAAGATTATATTGATGAAGCGCCGGATCTGCAAGTAACGATGGAACAGCTGAATAAAGAGGCATTCAAGCGTGCTTCTGTATTCAATTGCTGCTCGGGAACAATGTTTCATCCGACAGCTCTTGAAACGACACGTGTAGCGGTAGAGATGGCAAAACAGCATGGGGCGCTCGTGGCGATTGATGCGAATATCCGTATCTTACGCTGGAGCAGCGAGCAGTATTGTCGTGAGACGATTGCTTCGTTCTTCCAGGATGCTGATATTTTGAAGCTGACAGATGAGGAGCTATTGTTCCTGACAGAAACGAATTCGATTGAGGCTGGATTGGAAATGTTGAAGCCGTTCAATATCCCTGTCATTTTAATAACTGTAGGGGCAGACGGAGCATATGCCGTATTGAATGGTGATATTCTGCATGTACCGGTGGAAAAGGTCATTCCTGTTGATACAACAGGTGCCGGTGATGCCTTTATGGCAGGGATTCTACGCTATGTGCACTACAACGGCATGCCGCTGACAAACACAGCGCTTTACGAATGTGTATCGTTCGGCAACAAGCTTGGTGCCATTGCAGCTACAAAGCCGGGCGCACTCACAGCCTTACCACATTATGAAGACATTAAAGCACTAGTATAAGGTGGTTACGTATGTACAATGAACTCATTGAAGGCCGTGTCTATTTTGGAGGCGCAGACGATGCAGCAAATGCCGTACGTGAAAAGGAAGTTGGAAAAGTCATTGATCTTCGTGTAAACGGCAGGGAAGACAAGGTCGATTATTCCTATATCCATAAGCCGATTGCAGATGAAAGTGACGAGATCCCGCAGTCCATCCAAGACGGCGTAAAAGAAGTCGTTAATGCCTATCAATCGGGTGAGAAGGTTTATTTCCACTGCGGCGGCGGCAACGGAAGAGCCAGTGTGATGGCTGTGGCGACATTAATGGAACTTGGAGCAGCAGGGTCGCTTGAGGAAGCAGAGAGCATGGTGAAGGAAGTTCGTCCTTCTGCAAGCATCCGTCCGAATATGCGTGAAGCATTGGAAACATTGTATAAATAGATGGGTAAACCCTGGAGAGGCAGCGAAGCAGCTGTCTTCCCGGGGTTTTTTGTTTGGGAAGAGGGGGTGTTCGGGCGGTTTTAAAATGATCGATTCATTTTTTTGACCATGCAGCTTAAAGAGGGAATTGTTATGGTTAAATTTAGAAAAATCCTTATTAGAGATAAAAGGTAAAGAAGTAAGTTCTTTTATTTTACATTCGCAGTTTCATTATTTTTAAGAAAAATAGTTCAGCATGATGGATGCCAACAGACCGAGTGCTGTAATCAGTCCTGTCACAGGACCACTGTCTTCATAGGCTTCCGGCATCATGGTAGAAGCGATCATGGCAATGATTCCTCCACCTGCGAAGGCAGCAATGGCAGCCATTATCGCATCCGAGGCCCCATCGAGGAAAAAATATCCTGACCAGGAAGCGAATGTAGAGATGGCTAATACCATAATCCACATAAAAAAAATCTTCCCTTTTGAATAGCCGCTATTTTTTAATCCGACTGTACTTGAAAGTCCCTCTGGTATATTACTGATAAAGATGGCTACCACCAGCAGGAAACTAACGGACTGATTTTCCAAAAGGCTTGCACCAATCATAATGGATTCTGGGATGGCATCCATTATGGTGCCGATAAAAATGGCGATCCCGCCATCTGCGGCTGCTTTTTGGCCGGATCTTTTTCGCTGGGAAGCTCCCCTTTTTGACACAATGTAGTCAAAAAGAGTAAATACGACAGCCCCCATTAAAAATCCAATACTAGTGGCCGTTATCCCGCCTTTATCGAGCGAATCACCAACAAGCTCATAGGCTGCAGCACCGATCAAGACCCCTGTGCCAAAGGCCATGATGTAGCCGATCCATTTCTTTTTTATGGGTAGAAATATGGCTCCCAGTGCACCCAGCAGTACGGCGGAGCCTGAAATTCCTCCCCACATTGCTGCATTCCACATAGGGATTCCTCCTTTTTTCATTACAACTACCCTGAAGGATTTCTCCTAAACTGGTATGAAAAAGGTTTAATCCTCTATTCAAAGAAAAAATGAGGAAAAAGGAGAATCATAATGTCTCGCGAAAATTACCGATCCTTAAAAACAGCTCTCCGCTTCTCCATAAACGCCGACACACCCTCCTTTACGTCCTCTGTCTGAAACACTTTACCGAAATAGCGGGCCTCGGTCTCCAGTCCTTCCTCCAGGCTGCCATTCAGTCCCTCATCAATGGCATGCTTTGCGTATTGCAGTGCTTTGGCAGAGTGCCTGCTTATTTTACGGGCAAGAGTATAAGCAGCCTGCATTCCTTCGCCGGTTTTTACGACTTCATTTACAAGGCCGATTTCCAGTGCTTTAGCAGCCGGAACCGGATCGCCTGTAAAAATTAACTCCTTCGCTTTGGAAACACCGATCAGTCGGGGCAGGCGCTGTGTTCCGCCAGCACCGGGAAACAAACCGAGCTTTACTTCCGGCAGTCCGATTTCCATATGTTCCTCTGCAATTCTGACGTCACAGCTTAATGCAAGCTCGCAGCCGCCGCCGAGTGCCAAGCCGTTTAGGACACAGATGGTCGGGCAGGGGAGATTCATGATCGCATCCAGTGGTTCCTGCAGAAATTTTGATCCTTGATAGGCGACTTCTTCTCCTTTTCCGATGAGTTCCGGAAACGACTTGATATCGCCGCCAGCCATAAAAGCTCTCGTTCCTTGTCCTGTAAGAACAACCACCTTTACCTCGGCATGGTTGCGGATGTCTGTGGTCACTTGAAGCAATCCGTTCACCACATTTGCATCCAAGATGTTCAACGGCGGGTTGTTGATCGTAATTACAGCAATCCCTTCTTCAATGTGAAGCAGTACTTGTTCCATCTCTACACCTCCTCTGTTGTCGGGTTGCTGTTTTTATACATTTCGCGCAGCTCAAACTTTTTGACCTTACCGGAAGGGGTTCTCGGAATTTCATCAGCGAATACGATTTTTTTCGGTACTTTATATTTTGCTAAATATGGCTGACAGAAGGTAATCAGCTCTT
>DEQA01000011.1:0-2022 GCA_002359075.1 Planococcaceae bacterium UBA3378 | reverse complement strand
TTTTTCCTGCCGACAATCGAAAGGAAGCCTTCTTCATCGTACATACCGAGATCACCTGTTTTACACCAGCCGTTCGAAAAGGACTTGGCTGTTTCCTCTACCTTTTCCCAGTACCCTTCAGATACACCGGGACTTTTAATCCAAACTTCGCCGACTTCACCTGTATCGACAGGTAGTTCCTCATCATTCATTAGCCGGATTTCCGTCAGTGGGAGGGGCTTACCCACTGATCCCGATTTTTCCAGTGCGTCTGCTGCATCAAGACAGGCAGCAATTGGCTGCCCTTCTGTCAGCCCGTACACTTGGACAATGCCAATATGGGGAAACAGCCCATATGCCCGTTCAATTGCCCAAGGCATAAGCGGGTCACCGCCCGTGTAGATTGTTTGTAAGCTTTGCAGGCGGTAGTCTTTTACATCGGGCAAGTTCAGCATGTCGTAAATCATGAACGGGAAGAGGAATAAGTCTGTCACCTGTTCTTTTTCCACGACATTCAGCACACGGCTAATAGTAAATCCCCCGCTTTTTGTAATAATGACCGTACCCCCGCTTAAAAGGACAGGCAGCGCAATGTCTTCCATAGCGCCCACATGATAGAGAGGACCTGTTGTCATGGCCGTTTCCTCTCCTGTAAATCCCCACTTCATTATTTGGATTGTACTAAACCAGAAGGTCGTATTATGTGTCCAAAGTGCGCCTTTTGGGTGCCCGGTTGTTCCGGAGGTATACATGAGCATAAAAGGATCATGAAGAGAAATATTCACATCTGGGATATTCTCTTCAGCACCTTTTTCCAGTTCCGCGCTAGATATCGCCCAATCGAGTTTATTTTCACCAAATGCAATATACTGCTCAATCTGCAAGTGAGATGTCAGCGGCTCTATTTTTTCAAGGAGCTCTGTATGTGCACATAATATTTTTGTTTTGGAGTCTTTCAGAATGTAGTCCAGTTCAGCAGGCGTCAGCCGGAAGTTGATCCGGACCGCAATGGCACCGATTTTCCCAATGGCAAAATACAAGGCAAAATACTCCAGGCAGTTAAACAGCAGAAGGCCGACACTGTCTCCCTTTTTTACTCCGAGCTCCCGAAGTTTATGGGCATACTTGTTGGAACGAAGATGCAATTCATGGTAGGACCATTTTTCACCGCTTTCAAACTGAATAGCGATTTTATTTGGCTGTTCAGCTGCTTTCCTGTTTTCCGTAAAGTATCCGATATTCATAGGACCCCTCCTTTTTGCTTTATAATTCTACTTAATGTATCATATATTTTCAAATAATCATAAAATTCTTTATTTATATTTTCCTGATGAAAAAAGTTGCAGATTCGTTTTTATTTCTGTTTCTCAATAAATTCATTTTCAAAATATAATTTTTTTCATTGAGTCATAGGATATTTATAAAATTAGGGTTTTAGAAAGAAAAATATACTTTATTACTTTTTCTCTTTTAAGTACCGAATATGTTAAAGGGGGTATGGAGAATGTTGGGGTTTGTTGGATTGTTAGGGGGATTGGCATTACTTATTTATTTGACGGTGAGAGGATTTAATATCCTGATTGCAGCGCCATTTGCAGCGCTGTTTGCCGGGATCCTGAGCGGGCTTACGATTTTTCCGCAGATGGCTGCAGAAGGGGAGACAAGCCTTATTACAGGCTATATGACTGCTTTTACAAGTTTTATCTCTTCCTGGTGGCTTATGTTTTTAGCCGGGGCTATTTTTGGCAAAGTGATGGAAGATAGCGGAGCAGCGGACAGTGTGTCGAAATGGATTATCGAGAAAATCGGCGTCCGATTTGCACTTGTTGCGGTTGTGGCCGCGTGCGCTGTTTTGACATACGGCGGGGTGAGCTTGTTTATCGTAGCCTTTTCCGTTTTTCCAATGGCACTCAGTCTATTTAAACAGGCGGATATTCCTCGCCGGTTTATCCCGGCAGCGATGGCATTTGGATCTGTCACATTTACAATGACTTCGGCCGGGTCGCCGGAAATCCAAAACTGGATTCCAATTGAATATTTAGG